>JAFIEN010000028.1 GCA_020832515.1 Rubellimicrobium sp.
CAGGCCCGAGCCGTCATCGGTGTCGCCGATATACATGCCGGGGCGCTTGCGGACGGCATCCAACCCCTTGAGAACCTTGATAGAATCGGCCTCATAAGCACCATTTGCGGGCGCCGGGCCGGCACCCGTTTCGGGGGTCGCGTCGGACATGCGGAATTCCTTGCTTCTTTACCCCCGCACTATACGACCCGTGGGGGGGAATGTCACGCCTTCCCCCATATTTTGCGGGCGATCCGGTCATGGCGGCTGTGGCCGTGACACTGCACAAGAACGGCGATCCCCGGGCCGTTTGCATGCGAGGGGACGGCACCCGTTTTCGGCCTTGCGGGGATGGTCATCGGGCGCCGGTCACGGCGGCGCCGACGGCGGCACCTCGGTCACGGTGGACCGCCCGCCGGTTTCGGTGACGACAAAGGACTGGCCGCGCGCGTCCAGTGCCTCGAACAGCTCGGACCCTGTGCCGGTCATGAAGGCCTGGGTGCCAAGGCCGCAGATCTCGTCATAAAGTGCTGCGCGCCGCGCGGCATCGAGATGGGCTGCGACTTCGTCCAGAAGCAGGATCGGGGGCGTGCCGGTCCGGGCAGCCAGCGCGCGGGCATTCGACAGGATGAGCGAGATCAGAAGCGCCTTCTGCTCTCCGGTCGAGCAATCGGCGGCCGCCATGTCCTTGGCACGCCAATGCGCGGTCAGATCGACGCGATGCGGGCCGATCAGCGTCCGGCCGGCGGCCAGATCGCGGGGGCGATTGTCCGAAAGGGCGCTGCGCAATGCCTCATCGGTTTCGGGCAGGGGGCCTTCCGGATGGGTCAGCCCAAGCTCGGCGGCGGGAAAGGCGGTCTCGGCCTCGGCCTGGGCGGCGGCAAGCGCGGCGAGGGCGGTGGCGCGGTTGGCGCTGATCCGGGCACCGCTCTGCGCCATCTGCCCCTCGAGCGCGGCATACCATGCCGGGTCGCGGACCATGTCCTTGAGAAGCCGGTTCCGCTCGCGCATGGCCTTTTCGTAGTCGAGCACGGCCCCGGCGTGATCGGGCAGAAAGCTCATCGTTGCGCGGTCAAGGAAGCGACGCCGACCGTCGGCTCCTTCGATCCAGAGGCGGTCCATGGCGGGCACCAGCCAGAGGATCGCCGCGACCCGCGCCAGGGCCGTCTGGGCCGCGGCCTTGCCGTCGATGCGGACCGTGCGGGCGGTATCGGGCTCGGCCCAGGTCTCGATCTCATGTGCGCCGGTGGGGGTGGCAAGTGTGGCGACAAGCTTCCATCCCAGGGCCTCGGGTCTGCGGGCGAGATCCTGCGGCGCTGCCCGGCGCAGCCCCCGGCCGGGCGACAGCAGCGAGATGGCCTCGATCAGATTGGTCTTGCCCGCGCCATTGGGCCCGTGAATCGCCACGGGGCGGCCGTCGAATGCAAGTACCGCCCGACGGTGCGAGCGGAAATGCGACAGGGTCAGCGATGTGAGGGCCAGGCCGGTCATCGGGGCGTTGTCGCACCGCCCGCCCGGCGCGCAAGGGTTTTCTGCAAGAAAACCCCGCTCGGGATGTGTCGGGTGAAGCTTGCCCTGCGTCCTAGACCCGCATCGGCATCACGACATAGACGGCGCTGGTGTCGTTTCCTTCGCGCATCAGCGTAGGATCGCCCGAGGAGTTGAACAGGAAGACCGCATTCTCGCGGTCCACCTGGCTTGCGATCTCGAGCAGGTATTTCGCATTGAACCCGATCTCGAGCGGGTCGTCGCCATATGCCACGGCAAGTTCTTCTTCAGCGACCCCGGCATCGGGCGCGTTCACCGTCAGGACCAGCCGGTCCTCGTCCAGACTCATCTTGACGGCGCGCGACCGCTCGGACGAGACGGTGGCCACGCGATCGACAGCGCGGGCAAATTCGCTTGCATCCACCTCGAGGCGGCGCGTGTTGCCTTGCGGAATGACGCGCGTGTAATCGGGGAAGGTGCCGTCGATCACTTTCGAGGTCAGGGTAATCTCGGGCGTGGCAAAGCGCAGCTTGGTCTCCGACACCGACACCGCGATCGACGCCTCGTCATCGTCCAGAAGCTTGCGCAGCTCGCCGACCGTCTTGCGCGGCACGATCACGCCGGGCATCCCCTCGGCCCCGTTGGGCAAGGGCGCGTCGATCCGGGCCAGACGGTGGCCGTCCGTCGCGACACAGCGCAGGGCAGGGCCGTCGTCGCCGGTTGCCACATGCATGTAGACGCCGTTGAGATAATAGCGCGTCTCTTCGGTCGAGATGGCGAATTTCGACTTGTCGAAGAGCCGCCGCAGGACACCGGCGGGCGCCGCGAAATTGGTCGTGTAATCCGACGAGGCCATCACCGGAAAATCCTCGCGCGGAAGGGTGGCCAACTGGAAATGCGACCGGCCCGCCTCGATCGACAGCCGCCCGGTCTGGGGATTGTCGGCCAGCGTCACAAGGGCGCCGTCAGGCAGCTTGCGGACGATCTCGTTCAGAAGGACGGCCGCGACCGTCGTGGCACCTGGCCGTTCCACCTTGGCAGGGGCGCGATCCACCACCTCGATGTCCAGATCAGTTGCCCGGAACTGGACCATATCGCCTTCTGCCTCGATCAGGACATTGGCGAGGATGGGGATGGTGTTGCGACGTTCGACCACCGACTGGGCCTGGGCGACGGCCTTGAGCAGCGTGCCCCGTTCGATACTGAATTTCATGTCCCTCGCTCCGTCCGTTCGCCCCGGTGCCTTTGGCCCGGTCCCCTTGGCCCGGATTGGTCGGCCTGTACGCTTTCGCCCGGGCGATCAGCCTACCCCATTTCCCGTTGGCGGCAAGACCACAACGCAAGAGTGCAGCCGCTTGTGGCAGACCTGCGACCGCAGCGTGGAACGGGTCAGGTCGACCCGCGCCGTCCGCGCCGGGCCCGGCTGTCCTGCGGCGTCACGCCTCGAGTGCGCGGCGAAGCAGTTCGAGATCGTCGGCGATATGGCTGTCCGTGGCCCTCAACTCCTCGATCCGGCGCACGCCATGCATGACCGTGGTGTGATCGCGCCCACCGAAGCGCCGCCCGATCTCGGGCAGCGAGCGGCTGGTCATCGTCTTGGCCAGATACATCGCCACCTGCCGCGGCCGCGCATAGCTGCGCAGCCGCTTGGGCCCGACAAGGTCTGACAGGCGGATGTTGTAATGGTCGGCCACCTTGCGCTGGATCTCTTCGACGGTGATCTTGCGGTCGCTCGCGCGCAGGATGTCTGCCAGACAATCCTGCGTCAGGTCGAGCGTGATCTCGCGCCCGACAAGGGCGGCGAAGGCGAAGAGTCGTGTCAGCGCACCTTCGAGCACACGGACATTGGTCGAGATGCGATGGGCAAGGAATTCAAGCACGCCGTCGCGCAGCACCAGATCGCCGTATTGCTCGAGATAGTGGCTGGCCTTCGACTGCAGGACCCCGACGCGCAATTCGTAGTCGGTCGGGTGCAGATCGACGACCAGCCCACACTGCAGCCGCGAGCGGATGCGATCCTCGAGATCCTTGATCTCGCCCGGCGCCCGATCGGCCGACAGGATGATCTGCTTCTGCTGATCCACAAGCGCGTTGAACGTGTGGAAGAATTCTTCCTGGGTGGAATCCTTGCCGGCGATGAACTGCACGTCGTCCACCATCAACACGTCGACCGAGCGGAACATCTGCTTGAAGTCGATCATCCGCCGGTCGCGCAGCGCCGAGATGAATCGATACATGAACTGCTCGGCCGAGATGTAGAGCACCGAACGCTCTGGCTGGCGGGCGCGGATGTCATGGGCGATGGCATGCATCAGATGCGTCTTGCCCAGGCCGACCCCTCCGTAAAGGAACAGCGGGTTGAAACCGACGGCCCCGCCTTCGGCGACGCGCCGGGCAGCGGCATGGGCCAGCTCGTTGGGCTTGCCGACGATGAAGCGATCGAACGTGTAGCGCGGGTCAAGCGGGCTGTGGCGGTCGTCGGTGTCATCGGCCTCGGTGATCCGTGCAGCGGCCGACTGTGGCCTGATGGCGGGGACAGTCGCCGTCACGAACTGCAGCCGCAGCACATTCGCGCCGGCCCGGCGAAGGTGAAACAGGATCTGGTCACCGAAATTCTGCGACACATAGTTGCCCATGAATGTTGTCGGCACTTCGAGGCTGGCCACATCGCCCTCGAGTCCAACAAGCTTCAGCGGTTCTATCCAGTTGCTGTAGTTGCTTCCTCCGACCGTCTCCTTCAGGTCCTGACTGACTTCCGTCCAGACTTCCTGCGCCATTCCTGCCCCTGCTTCCCCGTCACTTCTCGATCTGCCGGGGCACCCCCGCGACGATCGCGTCCACACACCACGCATTTCAAAGCCGCAAAGCCCGGACGACTGCCCGAACCCGACCCCACTGTCCGCGCCTGCCACGCAACGGTCAGGGACCGCAGGGCAGGCGATGCAACGCATCGATCCGGGCACGACGTGATGGGACGGTCGCGCAATCGAGTTGCGCGCCGCGCAGCAGACAGGGCGCGCGCCTGGTGACGCTGCCCTCGCATGCCGGTTCGACGCCCTGTGCTGCCCGGGCGCAGATTGGCAGCGCGCCCGGGCCGTGCGTCGACCCCGTTGTCATGTTCCCCCAGGAACGATGTGAATCGCATTTGCAAGCTACCAAGGGCTGCGCGCGCGCTTCAACCGAACAAGATGCTTGACCGATGGATTGCCGGGGCCGAATCCGCCGAGGTTCTGAAATCCCGCCGGCTTGGCCGCAGGGCTGTGTCCAGAGCGCACAGGCCCGACATTTTCGGCCTGAAGGGCAAGTCGGTCCTGCTTGACAAGCGTGTCGCAGATTTGTGACCGGCGCGACCCTGGCCGAGAAGCGAGTCGCAACAGACCCGGGCGCCTGGCGCAGTTGGAGGCGCGGGTCGACATGACGCCGAAAACACAAAGGGCGCACCAAGGGTGCGCCCGAAGCAATTCTCTGCATTGGGTGCCGCCGGCACCCCGCCCTTAGACGGCGGCGCCGATCGCCTTCACACGATGCGACAAACGCGACATCTTCCGTGCAGCCGTGTTCTTGTGCACGACGCCCTTGGTCACGCCGCGCATCACCTCGGGCTGGGCCGTGCGCAATGCAGCGGCCGCGGCATCCTGGTCACCCGAGGCGATGGCCTCTTCGACCTTGCGCAGGTGGGTACGGATCCGCGAGCGGCGCATCTTGTTGATGGTCTGGCGGCGCTCGTTCTGGCGGGCGCGCTTTTTCGACTGGGGGCTGTTGGCCATATGTTCGAAGTCCCGATTCGGGGGTGTGCATCCAATGAAGTCGGGTGCCTAAGCGGGTTGCCGTGCCAAGTCAACATCGCGCGGCCGATTACCTGTCGACATAGCGCTACTTGTCGCGAAACTGTGGCGCGCGCTTTTCGCGGAAGGCGGCCATCCCCTCGGCCTGGTCCTCGGTGGCAAACAGCGACTGGAACATGCGGCGTTCGTAATGCACGCCCTCGGCCAGCGTCGTCTCGAAGGCGCGGTTGACGCTGTCCTTGATTGCCATCACCGTGAGTTGCGATTTTTCCGCAATCTTCTGCGCGGCGGTCCTGGCCTCGGTCATCAGGTCGCGGGCGGGGACGACCCGGCTGACCAGCCCGCAACGCTCGGCCTCTGTCGCATCCATGAACCGGCCGGTCAGATGCATCTCCATCGCCTTCGACTTGCCCACGAAGCGGGTCAGGCGCTGGGTGCCACCCAGACCGGCAGTGATGCCGAGGTTCACCTCGGGCTGGCCGAACCGGGCACTGTCGGCGGCGATGATGAAATCGCACATCATCGCCAGTTCGCACCCCCCGCCAAGTGCATAGCCCGCCACCGCGGCGATGACCGGTTTGCGGATCCGGTTGAACCGTTCGGTTTCCGACACAAGGTAATTGCCCAGAAACAGGTCGGAGAACTCCTTCTCGGCCATCTCCGTCACATCCGCGCCCGCGGCAAAGGCCTTGTCCGACCCGGTGATGATGATGGCGCGCACCCGCTTGTTGCGGTCGGCCTCTTCCAGCGCGTCGACAAGCTCGCCCCACAGTTCGGCGTTCAGCGCGTTCAGCGCGTCAGGCCGGTTGAGCGTGACGATCGCGACCGAGTCCTCGATCGTGAACATGATGGTCTGGTAGGCCATTGCGGGCTCCTTTCATCCCGGCGCCGGCTGCCGGCGCGATTGTGGGAGTGTCATGTCTGGCAGGCCGGACAATAATATGTCGAACGGCCGGATTGCACGATCCTGCGCACCTGACCGTCGCATCCGGGCGTGCGGCAGGCCTGTCCTTCGCGACCATAGACGCGAAAGGCATGCTGGAAATAGCCCAGTTCGCCATCGGCCTGCCGATAGTCGCGCAAGGACGATCCACCTGCCAGTATCGCCTCGTCCAGAACGGTGCGGATGGCGGGCACAAGGCTCGCTGCGCGGCGTTGCGACAGTCTGCCCGCCTTGCGCCGCGGGCTGATGCCGCATCGGTGGAGGACTTCGCAGACATATATGTTTCCAAGCCCCGCGACGACCCTCTGGTCAAGCAGGGCTGCCTTGACCGGGGTGTTGCGCCCCTTCAGCCGTGCGCAAAGATAATCCTCGTCAAGGCTGTTGCCCAGCGGTTCGGGACCAAGGTCCTGAAGCAGACGGTGCCGTTCGACCTGATCGGAAGGACAGAGGTCCATCGCGCCGAAACGGCGTGCATCGTTGAAGGTGATGCGCGTGCCGTCATCCATCTCGAGGATGACGTGATCATGTTTCGCGGCGACCGGCGCGGCATGAAGGAACTGCCCGGTCGTCTTGCCCGCGATGATCATGCGCCCCGACATGCCCAGATGGATGATCAGCGTCTCGGCCGTCGAAAGGGCCACCAGTATGTACTTCGAGCGACGGCCAAGGCCGATCACCCTGGCCCCCGTCAGCCGTTCGGCCATCCGCTCAGGCAGCGGCCAGCGCAGATCGGGCCTGTTGACCTGAGCCACGGCGATGACCCGGCCTTCCATGACCGGGGCCAGGCCGCGGCGGACTGTCTCGACTTCGGGCAATTCGGGCATCGGCACTATCTTCGCTCAGACCGGCGGTGTAAGCCCGCGGGCGCGCCCTATGTTCAAGGGCATGGCGGTGGAAACGGCAAGGGCCCATGACGGCAGAGGATAACGGAAACGAAGAGAAGCTGGTCGATTTCGGCTTTCGCAGCGTGCCGGAAGACGAGAAGGCGGATCGGGTGCGCGGGGTCTTCACCTCGGTCGCCTCGCGCTATGACCTGATGAACGATTTGATGTCAGCGGGCGTCCACAGGCTCTGGAAGGACGCGATGATGGACTGGCTCGCTCCCCGTCCGGGGCAGCGCCTGCTTGATGTGGCCGGGGGCACGGGCGATATCGCGTTCCGCTTTCTCGAACGTGCCGGGCAGGGGGAAGCCGTCGTGCTGGACCTGACCGAATCCATGCTGCTCGAGGGGCGCCGCCGGGCCGAGGCCGCGCGCCTGTCCGACAGCCTTTCGTGGGTGGTCGGCGATGCGATGTCCCTACCCTTTCCTGACGAATGTTTCGATGTCTACACGATTTCCTTCGGAATCAGGAACGTCACCCGACCAGAAGCCGCGCTGCGCGAGGCATGGCGCGTGCTGCGCACAGGTGGCCGGCTCATGGTGCTGGAATTCAGCCATCTGCCGGTCCCGCTGGCTCAGCGCCTTTATGATCTGTATTCGTTCAATGTCATCCCGCGGTTGGGGCAGGCGGTGACCGGGGACAGGGACAGCTACAGCTACCTCGTCGAATCGATCCGGCGGTTTCCCGATCAGCAGACATTCCTCGACATGGTTCGCGCCGCGGGCTTCGGTAACGCGAAATACCGCAACCTGACGATGGGCGTCGCCTGCCTTCATTCGGCCTGGAAGATCTGATTTGCGCGGACCTCACAACATCTGGAGGTTGATCCGCACAGGCGCGACCTTCGAGCGCACCGGTGCGATGGGTGTCGTGCTCGACGCGCTCGAAGCGGGACCTGTGGTCCGCATCGCCTTCCGGACGCTGGCCTTGCCATTCCGCTGGCTGGGTTATCCGGGGGATCCGACGATGCCACCCGCGCCGCGTGCGCTGACCGCGCTGGGCCCGGCCTATATCAAGTTCGGCCAGATCCTCTCGACCCGACCCGATGTCGTGGGAGACGAACTGGCAATGCAACTGCGGGTCCTGCAGGACAAGCTGCCGCCGTTCACCCAGGCCGAGGCCCGGGACGAGATCGAGCGCGAGTTGGGCCAGCCTGTCGACAGGCTTTTCTCGTGGCTGTCCGAACCGATCGCGGCCGCCTCGATCGCGCAGGTTCACAAGGCACGCGTCGCCGCAACGGGAGATGAGGTTGCGGTCAAGATCCTGCGACCCGGCATCGAAAAGGCCTTCCGCAAGGACATCGATGCCTTTTACTTCGCCGCCCGCGCCGTCGAGATCCTGTCGCCCGCCTCGCGTCGCCTGCGGCCGATGGATGTGATCGCACATTTCGAAGGCGTCGTGATGGGCGAACTCGACCTGCGGCTCGAAAGCTCGGCTGCCGCGGAATTCGCGGCGAATACGGTCGAGGATGCGGGTTTCCGCGTACCGGCCATCAAATGGGATCTCTCCGGGCGGCGTGTCATGACGTTGGGCTGGGTCGAGGGGATTGGTGCAGCCGATGTCGATGCGCTCGATGCTGCGGGTTTCGACCGCAAGACACTTGGCGCCCGCGTCCTGCAATTGTTTCTCAGGCATGCTCTGCGCGACGGATTCTTCCATGGCGACATGCATCAGGGCAATCTCAAGATCGGGCGGGACGGTGCGATCGTCGCCTTTGATTTCGGCATCATGGGGCGCATCGATGCCTATACCCGGCGGGTCTATGCCGAGATCCTGTTCGGCTTCATCCGCAAGGATTACCGGCGCGTGGCAGAGGTGCATTTCGAGGCAGGCTACGTGCCGCCCGACCGCGACATCGACGAATTCGCCCGTGCCCTGCGCGCGGTGGGCGAACCGATCTTCGGGATGGATGCCAGCCGCATCTCGATGGCGCGTCTGCTGTCTTACCTTTTTCAGGTCACGGAACGTTTCGGGATGGAGACACGCACCGAACTCATTCTGTTGCAACGGACGATGGTCGTGGTCGAGGGCGTGGCCCGCACGCTGGATCCCCGGATCAACATCTGGGAGGTCGCGCGACCCGTCGTCGAGGAGTACATCAAGGACAATGTCGGCCCCCGAGCTCTTGCCCGCGATCTTGCCGCGACTGCACGCGTCCTGGCCCGCTTCGGACCGCGACTTCCTCAACTTGCCGAAGAGGCATTGATCCGCCAGCGCAATCCAGGCCCGCAGGATCAGCGACAATCGCCCCCCTCTCGCGTCGCCTGGGTCGCCATCGGCGCAGCTGCCGGAGCGCTTGCCGTGGTTGTCCTGGGGGGGCGGTGACCGGCTGATCATGCCGGGGCCCGGATCGCCGACACCGCTTCCACCTCGACTGTGCTTCCGCCTTCGAGAACCAGACGCGCGGCCCCAGCCTCGGAACGGACCTCGGTCACGCGGGCGAAGACCTCGGTGGCTTCCTGGAGGATCAGGGTATCGCCGCTGTAGCTCGCGGTTTCGAAGCTATAGAGGCCGGGCGGGAACGGCACACCATCCGCAGTGACTCCGGCCCATTCCACAGGCGCGGCAGTCACGGGAATTGGAACGCGCTGGATTTCGTTGCCCAGGTCGTCGAGGACGATGAGTTCGGCGCTGTCGGCCGTCGCGGCGGGGTTGGGGGAAACGGTGACCGGGCTTCCGTCGAACCGCACCGGGGCGGCGACCCGTACCTCCTGGCCGATCCAGGACGCCATGTCCGACATGGCGCCCGTCCCCAGCCGTGACAGCATTGCGGTCAGCAACTCGTTCGTGCGGACCTGCTGCTCGACCCCCGAAAAGGTCGCAAGCTGGACTGCGAAATCGCTCGCACTCATGGGGTTGAGCGGATCTTGATTGCGGAGCTGTGTGGTCATCATCTTCAGGAACGTGTCAAAATCGGAGTTTATTGCCGATCTGGTGGTCGTTGCCGGCTGAGCGGCGCTGCTCGTCGCACCTTGGACATCCATCATCCCGTCTCCTTCAAAGCAGCAGGTCAAGCTGGCCCGCCACGTGAGTCATGCTGGCCTGCATCTCGGGGCGGGGTGGGTAATCTTGTGATCGTTCGGTTCCGGTTTCAGTCAAGGACCGGGACTCTGCCGATCTGTCGTGATCCGCGCCGCCGTCTGACCCGAAACTGAAGTTGACTGTTGCAAAACCTTGCTGGCGAAGCTCGGAGGACAGGGCGTCAATGTTGCGCCGGATCAGTTCGATCGTTTCGGGACGCTCGGCAGAAATCTGTATGAAGAGACCGCCGTCCAGATCCTTGAGCCGAAGCCGAACCCGTCCAAGCTCGGATGGGCTGAGCACAATTTCACTACCACCGTTTCCCTGTCTGCTGATCAGTATTGCCATTTCTTGCGCGACCCTGGACAGGGCGGTGGCCGGGGTCGCGACGGGCATCGACGACCAGGTCCGGCCGGGATCGGCCGTGCCCGGGATGAAGATCGCTTGCGTTTCCTCGACCACGGCCGAAGTGGAAACGCGGTCGATCAGCGCGTCTCCGGCATCCTTCTGGCCGGTCGCTTGCACCAGCTTCGTCCGGGCAGGCAACATGGTATCTGTGGCCGAAAATGCTGCCGAGGGCGTTGTCGCAGGCTTCATTGGGCCAAGCGGCTCGACCTTTGCGTCGGCGTTTCCGGTCGCATCTTTTGCCTGGAAGAGTGTATCGTCGAGTTCGGGGCCACTGAGGTGAATGGCCCGTGTGTCTTGCTTGAGCATCTCCGACACCCGGTTGCGGGATATCGCCACCTCCGGCGGAGTTCCCGGGTGTCTCTCTTCGGGGATGTCCGGTTCCGTGGCAAAACCGGGTGGGGGTTCGACGGTGTCGGATCCGCCCCGCATCTGGTGCCGGTCAAGGTCGTTGGTGATCCACCGCATCGCGTCCGGGCGAAGAACAGCAGCCGGAAATGCCGACGGATCACTGCCACCCGATGGTATCGTCCCTTGCAGGCCACCTGACGTGGCTGGCGTGAGGTCTTCCGACATCGTCACCCGTGCTCCGCCAACCGCGAACCTGGCCTCACGCGCAGCCTGTCTTGTCTCCGCCACCGGCAGTGTTGCCGGTGCGGGTGCATGAACACCGACCCAGACTTCGCCGTGTCGGATGGCCAGGGGCCAGGTCTCGATTTCATGGCTCGGGAGTTCCAGCCGGGTCCGGTCCAGGGAAGTTTCATCGAACGATCCCGCAGGGCGTTCCCCGTCTTCCTCACTTTCAGGGCGCAGTGGCGGGTCGATGTCGCTGGTACCTGGCCGCAGCGGAACGCGGCCATCATCGTTGCGCCGAAGTCTTGGAGCTTCAGGCTCGAACGAATGCGCCGGGGGCAGCGTGGCAGGCAGTTCGTCCGTTGCCTGCTTCAGTGATTCCTCGGGCTGTTTCCCGACCTCGGGCTCACTGGATGCCGGGCGACCTCTGTCGGCCGCGTCGGCGTCCAGATACGCCGACACGAATTCCGCCGCAGCATCTGTTTTCTGTCTGGCGTCGCCGCCCGGTCTCGTGATGCGCTGAAGGGCCTGGCCGACCGACAGCCACCCTTGATCAAGCGTTCCCTGACCCATGTTCACCTCAAATCCTGCGGGCAAGCTGCTTGAGATGCAATATGGCTGATGAAGCTTACCAGATCTTTACCGCCATGGGTCAATCGTCCTCGAAAGTTGTGCCGACAGGAGGTGTCGAATGATCAGACCGGATCCGCCTTTCATTTACCATGACCTCAATCGACGTGGGGGGGCCCCCCCGGGGGGGGGCGCGCGCAACCCTCGGGGGGGGGGGGGGCCCCCCCACCAATCGCTTCGGCGGGTTGCAGAAGCTCTTGAGACGCGATTCCTTTCCGATATGCTGCGGACGGCGGGTCTCGATGCCGCGAGCAAAAGCATGGGCGGTGGCCCGGCGGAAGGTCATTTCGCCTCCTTCTTGACCGAGGCGCGGGCCGAGGCATTGGTCCGCGACGGCGGCATCGGGCTGGCCGAATCGATCTACCGCTCGCTGGTTCGTCCCCAACATGACGGGTGATGATCTCGCAGCTTTCCTCGCACTTCTCGAGGCAGAGCGCCGCGCGCTGATGATCGCCGATTTCGGGAGCCTTCAGCAACTGGAACCCGAAAAGACGGCTCTCCTTGACCGACTGCTTCGCAACGGCATCGAGCCAGGCTCCGCCGAAGCCCTGCTTCAAGCAGTGCGACGCAACGACATGCTTCTTCGCGCTGCGCTGGACGGGCTCCGCAGCGCGATCCTTCGGCTGAGCGAGTTGAAGGATCTCCGGACCGGTTTTCAGGGCTATTCACCGGACGGTCATGTTGCACGTCACGCTGTTGCCACCAGCCGCCTCGCCCGGAAGGCCTGAACAGCGCCAGGTCGTTAAGATTGGGAGTATCGCGCTGGTTGGTGTTCAGGTTTTCTTAAGCCGTTGATCGCAAATCTGGTCCTGCATCCCGCTGGATGGCGCAAGGACCGGCAAAGCCGCCCCCAAGCATTCGTCAGAAGGACATGTCATTCCATTGCGATCCGTAATGGCATCCCGAAACCTCGGCGCAAAAGCGCCTGCCCCGAAAGGACCCTTACCATGTCCAGCATTCTCACCAACAATGGCGCGATGGTCGCGCTTCAAACGCTCAAGCAGATCAACGGCGATCTCAGCCGGACGCAGTCCCAGATCTCGACCGGCAAGTCGGTTGCGTCGGCCAAGGACAATGCCGCCGTTTGGGCGATCTCGAAGGTCATGGACTCCGACGTCCGGGGCTTCCGGGCGATCAGTGACTCACTGGGCCTGGGGCAGTCGACGGTTGCGGTCGCACGTCAGGCCGCCGAAACCGTGAGCGATCTCCTTCTGCAGATGAAGGAGAAGATCGTCGCGGCTCAGGAAGAGAACGTCGATCGCGGCAAGATCCAGACCGATATTGCTGCACTCCGCGACCAGATCGGTTCGGTGGTTGGCGCCGCGCAGTTCAACGGTCTGAATCTGCTCTCGAATCGGTCGATGACGGCAGGCTCTGGTTCGGTCAATGTGCTGTCGTCGCTTGATCGCTCGTCAACCGGCGTAACCGCGAGCGAAATCGGCGTGCGCAAGCAGGACCTCGGCACCCAGGCGACCGTGGTGACCGGCGGCACGTATGCCGCAGGCACCGGTGCGAATACCTTTACGCTCAACGCAACGCGGACCGGCACGATCACGATCGCTCCGCCCACCGGTGCAGGTCAGGTCTTCAGCATCGGCCTGACCGGCACGGACGCCGATTCGAGCACCTTCGTCGCCGGCGATTACACGACCGCCGGGTCGACCGCGGGCGCACAGCTCATGATGTATGTGTCGCGGGATGGCGACACCGCAGCAGATGTCGCACGTGGTCTTGCAGAGGCATTCAGCATCTTTGCGGCGCAGAACAATCTTGATCCCAACATCCTGTCGATCGCTGCCAATGGCGCCAACTTGACGGCAACCTCCAACGTAACGGACGCAACCGACACGATCGCCGTTCGGCTTGACCGGATCAACGCTCCGACCAGCGTGACGATCGGTGGTGGCCTTGAACGCATGGCCAGCTTCAACGTCACGACTGACGCTGGTGCGTCGAGTGCCCTGGCCGCGGTCGAGTTCATGATCCAGCGGGCGGTCGACTCGGCTGCATCATTCGGTTCCGTTCAGGGCCGGATCGAGACGCAGGCCAACTTCGTTTCGAAGCTGACCGACTCGCTGAGGTCGGGCATCGGAACGCTGGTCGATGCCAACATGGAAGAGGCTTCGGCAAGGCTGCAGGCTCTCCAGGTGCAGCAGCAGCTCGGCATCCAGGCGCTTTCAATCGCCAACCAGGCCCCGCAGTCCATTCTGTCGCTGTTCCGTTGACCCAAGGGGCGAAGGCGAGGCACTCGCCTTCGCCCGTTCAACCTTCTTCGCAGCAAAGCTGCGATTGACATCATCTCTGTCCCGAAAGGACATGCCGTGAATGCGAGTGACCGTGCATTATTGGCCTACGCTCCCGCAAATTCGCCCTTGCGGACCGAACGCGCGATCGAGCACCAGGTGATCGCCAAAGTGACCGCTGGTTTGACAGAGGCGATACGTAACTCTCCGAACGACTTTCCGGCTCTGGCCCGTGCGCTTCATGATAATCGGCAACTCTGGACGGTTCTTGCCGCAGATGTGGCGCAGGCCGAAAACCGACTGCCCGAAATGTTGCGGGCCCAGATCTTCTATCTCGCGGAATTCACGACGATCCACACGGCGCGGGTTCTTCGTGGCGAAGCAGGGGCGGAGCCGCTGGTCGAGATCAACACTGCAATCCTGAAGGGGCTCTGCGATGCATCCCGATTGATGGGGGCTGCCTGATGTCGGGCCTTGTCCTCAAGCTCGGTCCAAAGGAACGTGTCCTGGTCAACGGTGCGGTTATCGAAAACGGCGAACGGCGCTCCAGACTGTCAATCCTGACACCCAATGCAAACATTCTGCGTCTGCGCGATGCAATCCCCCCGGGAAAGGCGAACACTCCTGTTCGACGGGTCTGCTACATCGCGCAGTTGGTGCTCTCGGGCGATGTCGAGGAACCGAAGGCCCGCTTGCAGCTGCTGCGTGGGATCGAGCAGTTGGCCGCTGCCTTCGGAGATCCCGACAGCATTGCGGTTCTTTCAGAAGCCACAGCTGCAGTTCAGGCCGGTGATTACTATCGTACACTCAAGCGGCTTCGTGGTCTTCTGCCACAGGAAGAGAAATTGCTTGAGAAACCGGATCGCCGGGCATGAGTTTTCGACCCATCATTCCCACCTCGGGCTATTCTGGCTGGCTGTTCCTGCAGAGGACTCTGGACAAGCAGGTCGCCGCCTTCGAGCGTTCTCCTCAGGTCCAGAGAGAGACGGACTACTTCCGCGAGAGTATCGCAAAGGTTCGCTCGGCCGAGGACCTGGTCAGCGACCGCAGGCTTCTTCAGGTTGGTCTGACGGCTTTCGGCCTTGAAGATGATATCAACAGTCGCGCCTTCCTCAGGCGCATTCTGGAAGATGGGACCCTCAAGGAAGGTGCCCTGGCGCTCAAGCTCTCGGACAAGCGCTACGAGGCCTTTGCCCGGGAATTCGGGTTTGGGGACCTTGGGGCGCGCACCGGTCTGCCTCGCTTCGCCGAACGCATCATCGAGAGATTCGAGGCGCGCAGTTTCGAACGGGCTGTCGGCGAGCAGGACCCGAACTTCCGCCTGGCGCTGAACCTCACAAATGGCCTGTCGGACGTGCTGGAGCGTTCGGCAAGCCCAAGGGCCCAATGGTTTTCCGTAATGGGCAACCCGCCTCTTCGAAGGGTATTCGAGGGTGCACTTGGTCTTCCGCCGGGGATCGGTTCCATCGATGTGGACAGGCAGCTCACGATCTTTCAGGAGCGCGCGCGTGCCACCTTCGGGACAGACAACCTGACCGATTTCAACGATGAAGCCCTGCGGGAACGTCTGATCCGGCTTTTTCTGGTCCGCGCCGAGATCGACCTTGGCCTTCAGATGACCTCAGGATCGGTGGCGTTGCAGTTGCTGCGCAGCATGGGCTGAGGGCCCGTCTCCACCTTTCGGCGTCCTTCAAACCTTCCCGAGTTGACGCATCTTGATGTATCTTGGGCTGCTTTCCGACCCTTGAACAGATTTCCGGCCGGGTGAAGCAGCCGCCTGCCCGGGCCGATCCGAGCCGGTTGCGTCGAGGCGGAGCACGCGGTCCGCCTCAGGATGTCTTTCCCCCCTTGTGGACTGGCCTCAGTATCTGGCGGGCCGGGGCGAGCGCCGTGCGCAGCGCTGCGAAGCTTGCGTCGCAGTCTGACATGCTGGTCAAGGTCACGAACCGGTCCAGTTCGGCCTCGCATGCAATGGCCGCATCGATCATCGCATCACTGCCCTGACTGTACAGCCCCGCACGGACCATCAATGCCGTCTTGTCGTGGATCCCCATGAGGCTTCTTGCCTGCGCGATCAGGACATTCTCGCCCTCCGAAGCAGCATCGGGCAGCGAACGCGAGACCGAGCGAAGAATGTCGATCGCCGGAAACCGACCTCGTTCCGCGACGGAGCGATCAAGCACCACATGCCCGTCAAGAACACCGCGCACCATATCTGCCACGGGTTCGTCCATGTCGGAGCCTGCGACAAGAACCGTGTAGATTGCCGTGATGTCGCCGCTTCCGGCGACTCCGGGCCCCGCCCGCTCACACAGGGCTGCAATGGCTGCGCCTGTCGTGGCCGGAAATCCCCGCAAGGCCGCCGGCTCGCCTGCATGGACGGCCAGTTCCCGATGCGCTTCGGCAAAGCGCGTCAGGCTGTCGATCAGCAGCAGGACCTGGCGACCCGTGTCACGGAAATGCTCGGCCACCGCCGTTGCCGCCCAGGCGCAGCGCCGTCTGACCTGGGGCGCGCGGTCCGATGTCGCCACGACCAGAACCGTCCGGGCCATCCCTTCCGGCCCCAGAACCGACTCGACGAAATGGCGCAGTTCCCTGCCCCGCTCGCCTACCAGTCCGATGACGATGACATCGGCCTCGACTCCACGCGCAAGGCCGGCGAGCAAGGATGACTTGCCGACGCCCGAGCCCGCGAACAAGCCCAGTCGCTGGCCGCGGACGACGGGAAGCAGCGTGTCGAACACCGCATAACCCGTCGCCAGCCGCGGCCCGAACGGTCGCCGGTCATGGGCCGCCGGCGGCAGGGCTTGCAATGCCCGTTGGCCTGGCCCGGGCAGCAACGGCCGGCCATCGAGCGGCACGCCATCCGGATCGACCACCCGTCCGATCCACGACTCGCCCGGCGCAAAGTGCCGCGGGGAAGAGATCCGGACCGGCTGGCCGAGATGAAGACCTTCGCAAGCGCCTTCCGGCAGAAGATCGACCCTGTCGTCCCCGATCCGGACGACCTCGGCAGATGGGCCTGACGCCGAAAGGCCGATGGTGGCCCTGTCGCCCAGCTGGACCCGTTTTCCAAGCCCAGAAACGGTCACACGTCCCCCCGTCACGGCGACGATCCGGCCGACGGGGCAGGTTCTTTGAAGGCCGGACAGCTCTCGGGTGATGCGGTCGATGATGGCGTCGGTCAAGGAACTTTCCTTCTCGTTCGGATTCTGTGTCGCAGACAACTCATCCTTAAGGAATCAGCCTTAATGCTTGGTTGAAACCGATCGAGGGAGAAGCCCCGATGTATCAGTCGCTCGACCTGTTCCGGGTCGCCACCGCAATGGCGCAGCATGCCGGCGCGCGAACCGCCGTTGTAGCCCGCAACGTCGCGAATGCCGACACGCCCGGCTATCGGGCGACCGCGCTCGCGCCATTTGCCGAGGTCTATCGCGGCGAGACCGCCGGCCAGCTCCGGATGTCTCGATCCGGCCACCTGAGCGGTCGGCCTGACGGAACCGCGGCCCGACCGATCGAAGCGGCTGCGGAACGATCTCCGAACGGAAACAACGTCTCGATCGAGGAGCAGATGTTCCGCGCGATCGAGGCGCAACGTGAACATAGCCGGGCCCTGGCGATCTACCGCCACGGTCTGAGCGTCATTCGCAGTTCCCTGGGGGCAAGATCATGAACGATTTTTCCATGGCGATGGAAGTCGCCGCCAGCGGCATGCGATCCCAGGCGGCGCGGTTGCGACATGTCTCGGAGAACATCGCCAACACCGACACGCCCGGCTATCGCCGCAAGACCGTGGCCTTTCAGGCCGAGCTTGACCGGGGCAGGGCCTCCGGGGCCGTCACGACCGGCCCTGTCCGCCTCGACCGGACCCCGCTTGAGCGGATCTACGACCCTGCCCACCCGCTGGCCGACGAAACCGGCCATTACGAGGGCACGAACGTCAACCTTCTGGTCGAGATCGCCGATGCCCGGGAGGCAAGCCGAAGCTACGAGGCCAATCTCAAGATTTTCGATCAGGTGCGCCAGATGTCGTCCGCCCTGATGGAGCTTCTTCGCAAATAGGAGGTACCAGAATGGAACTGACCCAATCGCTTGTCGCCCAGCGCTATGCCGCCGCCCGCACCGCCACCACGGCCGATCCATCCGGATCGGGCGGCGCGCTTTTCGGCGGGCTTGCGCGCGATTTTGCCCAGACCGTGATCCGGGGCGAACAGACCGCAATGGCGGCGATGACCTCGGGCAGCGATCCGCATGCGCTGGTCCAGGCGCTTGCCCAGACCGAGCTTGCGGTCGAAACCGCCGTCACCCTGCGCAACCGGGTGGTCGAGGCCTATCAGGAAATCCTGCGGATGCCGGTCTGATCGGATGTCGGAGACCGTCTTCTATGACGTCATGCGGCAGGGGTTGTGGACCTCGCTGGTCATCTCGATCCCGATCCTTGGCGTGGCACTGATTGCCGGCCTTGTCGTGGGCCTGCTTCAGGCGCTGACCTCGATCCAGGAGATGACGCTGACCTTCGTGCCCAAGCTTTCGGCCATCGTCCTCGTCTTCTGGATGACCATGGGATTCATGACGACAAGCCTGACGGCCTTCTTTCAGGACAGGCTGATCCCCCTCATCGCCGGAGTGTGACATGGAAAATGCGACCTATGCCGCCCTGACGCGGCAGACCGGCCTGATGGCCGAAATGCGGGCCGTGGCCAACAACATAGCCAATGCCAGCACCACGGGCTATCGCGCCGAGGGCGTCATCTTCTCGGAATTCGTCAGGGCACTCGGCCCGGATGATCCGTCGCTGTCGATGGCGGCGGGTCGTGTGCGCGAAACATCCTTTGCCCAGGGAAGCCTTTCGGCGACCGGCGGCCCCTTCGATCTGGCCATCGAGGGCGACGGCTTCTTCCTTGTCCAGACCCCCGGGGGCGAGCGGCTGACACGTGCCGGAAACTTCACCCCCAACGAAAACGGCGATCTTGTCACGCCGGAGGGCCATCTCGTCCTTGATGCGGGCGGCGCACCGGTCTTTGTTCCGCAGGGCCTTGGTTCGGTCGGAATCGGCCCCGACGGCACGATTTCGGCCGATGGCCAGCCGGTCGGGCAGATCGGACTGTTCGTGCCGGTCGATCCCAACGGCATGATCCGCGAAACCGGCGTCCGGTTCCGCGCCGAGGGTGGCTTCGAGCCGCTTCCCGAGGGGCGCATGCTGCAAGGATTTCTCGAGGATTCGAACGTCAGCGCCGTGCACCAGATCAGCCGCATGATCGAGGTGCAGCGCGCCTACGAACTTGGCCAGGCCTTTCTCGAACGCGAGGACGAGCGGATGCGAAGCCTCATGCAGATCATGAACCGATAGGAGCGTCAGATGCGCGCACTGGACATCGCCGCTGCCGGGATGCAGGCCCAGCAGACCCGGGTCGAGGTCATCTCGAACAACCTCGCCAACATGAACACCACGGGCTACAATCCGCGCCGGGCGGAATTTGCCGATCTGCATTACCAGCAGGTCCAGCGTGCCGGCACGATCACCGCATCGAATGGGGCGGCGCTTCCGGTGGGGGTGCAGCTGGGCCTCGGGGTGCGGACCACGGCCGTTTCGGTCATGTTGGGGCAGGGGTCGTTGGCCGCGACCGGCGGGCAGCTTGACCTGGCCGTCGAGGGCATGGGCTATTTCGAGGTGACGCTGCCCGACGGGCGCGCCGCCTTCACGCGCGACGGGGCCTTCAAGCTGACCGCCGATGGGCAGATCGTGACATCGGACGGCAATCCCGTCGTGCCTGACCTCACAATTCCGAACGATGCGATCTCGGTTGCGATCAATGCCGACGGCGAGGTCTTCGCATATTTCAGCAACCGGGTCGAGGCCGAGCCGCTGGGGCGGTTCAGCCTGTCAAGCTTCACCAATGCGAAGGGCCTCGAGGCGATCGGATCGAATCTATACGTCGAGACCCCTGCCTCGGGACCCGCTCTTGCCTCGGATCCGGGACGCGACGGGCTTGGTTTGCTACGGCAAGGCTATCTCGAGAACAGCACGGTCGACGCCGTCAAGGAGATCACCGACCTGATCCAGGCCCAGCGCGGCTATGAGCTCAACTCGAAGGTCATCAGCGCGGCTGACCAGATGCTGGGCGCGATGGTCCAGCTCAGATGATCCGCGTCGTTGCCCTTCTGGCCCTGTTCGCTGGCCCCGCAGCCGCCGAAACGCTGGTCGCCGTGCGAACCCTGCCGGCCGGCCACGTCATCGCTCCGGGCGACGTCAGCCTGCGGCCAAACGTGGTCGAGGGTGCCCTGTCCGATCCCGAGGCCGTTCTGGGCATGGAGGCGCGGGTCGCGCTTTATGCCGGACGACCGATCCGGCCGGGCGAGATCGGGCCGCCGGCCGTCATCGAACGCAACCAGCTCGTCAATCTGGTGTTCCTTTCCTCGGGATTGCAGATCAGCACCGAGGGACGCGCGCTCGACCGCGCGGGTCCTGGCGACATGCTCCGGGTCATGAACACCGCCTCGCGCAACACCGTCACCGCCCGTGCCGGACTGGACGGTGTCGCCTATGTCTTTCCCTGAGGAGATCGCACCGTGATGCGTCGCTTTCCTGTCCTGTTCGCATTCGTGTCGGTCATGTCCGGCTGTTCCGACGGCACGACCATCGGGCAGGAGCCCGAATTCGTTCCGCCACAGATGTCGCAGGAGCATGTTGCCATGATGACGACCGGGCTGCCTTACATGATCGAGCCGACACGCCGCCTGCCGACCCAGCCGGCATCGCTCTGGACCGGTGATCGCGCTTCCCT
>JAFIEN010000447.1 GCA_020832515.1 Rubellimicrobium sp.
TGCGCGTCAGCGCCACGGTCCAGGCGAAATGCTCCATGTTCTTCGAGTTGATGAAGACTTCGAATGGCCGACGGTGCCCTGCGATGACGATATCGTTGATCGTGATGTAAAGCGCATGTTCGCTGTCGGGCCATTTCAGCTTGTAGGTCTGCCCCTCCAGCGCCGCGGGCCTGTCGAGCGGTTCGGAGAGATAGACCACCTCGGCCCCGCTGCCGCCCTGCGCAGCCTGCGCCTGGGGTTTGGGCTCGGCTTCTTCGCTGACGCTCAGCACGCTGCCGGTCACGTCGTTCGGCCGGTAGGTCGTGCAGCCCTTGCAGCCCTGATCCCAGGCGGCCATGTAGACCTCCTTGAAGTCCTCGAAGCTGATGTCCTCGGGGCAGTTGATCGTCTTCGAGATCGACGAATCCACCCAGCGCTGTGCCGCCGCCTGCATCCGCACGTGATCGAGCGGGGGCAGGGTTTGGGCATTGACGAAATGGTCCGGCAGGGGCGCGTCGCCCTTCTTCTCGCGCCAGAGGCGGACGGCGTAATCGACCACCTCCTCCTCGGTGCGGCTGCCGTCGGGCTGCAGCACCTTGCGGGTATAGGCATAGGCAAAGACCGGCTCGATCCCCGACGAGACATTGCCCGCAAACAGGCTGATCGTGCCGGTGGGCGCGATCGAGGTCAGCAGCGCGTTGCGGATGCCATGCTCCCGGATCGCGGCGCGCACGTCTTCGTCCATCGCGGCCATGTTGCCGGTGGCAAGAAAGGCCTCGGCATCGAACAGGGGAAAGGGCCCCTTTTCCTTCGCCAGATCGACCGAGGCAAGATAGGCCGACCGCGCGATCTGGCGCATCCAGGCTTCCGTCTGCGCCGCCGCCGCCTCGGACCCGTAGCGCAGCCCCAGCATCAGCAGCGCATCGGCGAGCCCCGTGACCCCCAGCCCGATCCGCCGCTTGGCCCGCGCCTCGTCGGCCTGTTGCGGCAGCGGAAAGCGCGAGGCGTCCACCACATTGTCCATCATCCGCACGGCGGTGCGCACCAGATCGTCCAGTGCGGCTTCGGGCAGGTCGGCCGCGTCCTCGAACGGGGCCGTCACAAGGGCGGCAAGGTTGATCGACCCCAGCAGGCAGGCGCCATAGGGCGGCAGGGGCTGTTCGCCGCAGGGATTGGTCGCGGCGATCGTCTCGACGTAAGCCAGGTTGTTCATCGCGTTGATGCGGTCGATGAAGATCACCCCCGGCTCGGCATAGTCATAGGTCGAGCGCATGATCCGGTTCCACAGGTCGCGCGCCTGCAGCGTGTGATAGACGCGGCCGTCGAATTGCAGCTCCCACGGGTCGTCGGCCTTGACTGCGGCCATGAAGGGATCGGTGACCAGCACCGAGAGGTTGAACATCCGCAGCCGGGCAGGATCCTTCTTTGCGTCGATGAAGGCCTCGATATCGGGATGGTCGCAGCGCATCGTCGCCATCATCGCGCCCCGGCGCGAGCCCGCCGACATGATCGTCCGGCACATCGCGTCCCAGACATCCATGAAACTGAGCGGCCCCGAGGCATCCGCCGCCACCCCCGCCACCGGCGCGCCACGCGGGCGGATGGTCGAGAAATCGTAGCCGATCCCGCCGCCCTGCTGCATGGTCAGCGCCGCTTCCCTCAGCCCGTCGAAGATGCCGCCCATGCTGTCGGGGATCGTGCCCATGACGAAGCAGTTGAACAGCGTCACCGACCGTCCCGTCCCGGCGCCTGCCACGATCCGGCCCGCGGGCAGGTAGCGGAAATCCTCGAGTGCTGCGTAGAAGCGCTCTTCCCACAGGGCCGGGTCGGCCTCGACACTGGCAAGCGCGCGGGCGATGCGGCGCCAGGTATCCTCGACCGTTGCATCGACGGCTGTGCCGTCCGCGGATTTCAGGCGGTATTTCATGTCCCAGATCTGTTCGGCAATCGGGGCGGCAAAGCGGGACATGACCGAATCCTCTGACTTCTCTCTCGGGGGAGATCAGAAGATATGGGCAACCCGAAAAGCGGTCAAACCAAATATGGGGCTTTCGCCGGGTTGAACTCGGGCGGGTGGCCTCTAGGATGATGCATGCATGGGGGTGCGCATGGGCAAGACGATTCACCTGATCAAATTATCGGTGGGGACCGAGGATGTCGCCGATCTGGCCGATTGGCACAAGGATCGGCGCAGCCAGGGGCCGGACGGACTGCCGCGCCATGTCACAAGGATGTGGCCCAAGCGCGAGGGCGAGGTCCTGAACGGCGGATCGATCTACTGGGTGATCAAGGGCATGGTCCTGTGCCGCCAGCGGATCCATCGCCTGGACGAGGTCAGGGGCGGTGACGGGATCCTGCGCTGCGCCATCGTGCTGGACCCGGAACTGGTCCGGGTGGAACCGGCCATGAAGCGGCCGTTCCAGGGCTGGCGCTACCTGCCGCCCGAGGACGCGCCGCGCGATCTGGCGCGGGCGCGCAAGGGCGAAGAGGCCCTGCCGCCGCAGCTTTCGGCGGCGCTGGCCGAGATCGGCGTGCGGTGAGGGCCGGGCCACGCTGAATATGCGCATATTCAGCGTGGCCCAAATAGCATATTACGCCCACCAGGACCCC
>JAFIEN010000448.1 GCA_020832515.1 Rubellimicrobium sp.
ATATCGCCGTGGGGTGCGAGGGGCTGGCCCGGGGCTATATCGGAAGGGTGGGGGTCTAAGTGGGGGGGTAATACGACCTTTGGGTAAGCTGGGTGTAGGGCGGGGTTCACCCCGCCACCCGACGGCACGGCGGGGTGAACCCCGCCCTACGATCTGTCGCCTCTTGCTCAGGGTGTTGCGGGTGCGGGCGTCATGACACGCCCATATCCATCGCCGCCTTGAGGATCACGTAAAGGCCCAGCGCGCCGAACAGCACGGCAAAGACCGTACTGCCGTGGCGGGCGATCGCGTCGCGCAGCTTGCCCAGCGGGGCGAGGGCGCGGTCGCCCAGCAGTGTCACGGCGATCAGCGGGGCCAGAACGCCGGCGCTGGCCACCAGCATGTGCAGCAGGAACGCACCGGCCTGGGCCGCGGGGCGGGGGGTGGCGGCGGCGATGGTCAGCGCGGCGGACATCACCAGAACCGTGTTCTTGGGATTGATCGTCGCAAGTGCGGCGCCGATCGTGGCTGCCCCGCGGGCAGAAATCGAATCGAACCGTTTCATCCAGCCCGGCGTTTCGGGGTCCTGCCCCGGTAGCGGGCGCTTCTGCCACTTCTTCCAGGCGAAGTAGAGAAGCAGCACACCGAGAGCGATCCGAAGCAGGATCAGCCCGTTCTTGGCGTCGTCGTAAAGCGTCGCCGCATCGGCCAGCAGGATCGTGGCCATGCCCAGCCCGTAGAACCCCGCAAGCCAGCCAAGGATGAAGCCATGGAGCGCACTCCGGTCGGGCCGCGTGACCAGCAGAAGCGGGATCGCGAGCAGCGGGACCGTGGCGAGGATCGTGCCGAGCGCAATGGGCAGCGCGTATACGAACGCGGGTATCATGCCATCACTCCGCTGCCGCTCTTGCCGGCTATTGGGCCGAATTCAGATGGCTCTGGCAAGCACGAATATCGAATCGCCCGCAAGTACGGTTTCTCAGCCGGGATCGGAGCCGGCGGAGCGCAGGAAGGTTGCCATGCCCTGGCGGCCGGTGCGCCGGGCCGTGGACAACGGGGCGCAAAAGAACCGTGGACCGCGCCCTAGCCCGCTTCGACCACCCGCCCGATGGCGCCATCCACGGCCGCGACGATCTGGTCGAGGTCGTCCTTCGTGGCGATCAGCGCGGGCGCGAAGAGGAGCGTGTTGTTGAAGCCGGGCATCGAGCGGTTCGACGCCCCCACGATCACGCCCTGCGCCATGCAATCGGCGAGGATCGCCTGCACCTGCTTTTCGGGCAGCGGCTCGCGCGTGCTGCGGTCGGCGACAAGTTCCGCCCCGGCGAAGAGGCCCTTGCCCCGCACCTCGCCCACGCAGGCGTGCTTCTCCATCATCTCGTTCAGGCGCATCTGCAGATGTTCACCCATGCGGGCGGAATTGCCGCAAAGGTCTTCTTCCTCGATGATCGCCATGTTCTCGAGCGCCGCCGTGGGGCCCGCGGTGCAGCCGCCGAAGGTGCTGATATCGCGGAAATAGCCCAGCTTGTCGGTATCGTCCTTGAACATCTCGAAGACGCGGTCGGTGGTGACGCAGCACGAGATGGCCGCATAGCCCGAGGCCACGCCCTTGGCCATGGTCACGATGTCGGGCTGCACGTCATATTGCTGGTAGCCGAACCAGGTGCCGGTGC
The DNA here is from genome assembly GCA_020832515.1 of Rubellimicrobium sp. Lineage (GTDB taxonomy): Bacteria > Pseudomonadota > Alphaproteobacteria > Rhodobacterales > Rhodobacteraceae > JAFIEN01. The sequence goes on from JAFIEN010000448.1 coordinate 1,650, forward strand.
GGCCCAGGCCGCAGACGACCTCGTCGATATGCAGAAGGATATCGTATTTGCGACAGATCTCCTGCACGCGCTGCCAGTAGCCCTTGGGCGGTGTGATGATGCCGCCGCCGGCGGTGATCGGTTCAAGGCAGAGGGCGCCGATCGTGTCGGGGCCTTCGCGCAGGATCACATCCTCGATCGCTTGCGCGGCGCGTTCGCCATAGCCCTCGCCCCCCAGATCGCCGGCGCGGTATTCGAGGCAGTGCGGCACCTCGACGAAGCCGGGGGTGAAGGGGCCGTATTGGGCGTTGCGTTCCTGCTGGCCACCGGCGGAAAGGCAGGCGATGGTCGTGCCGTGATAGTCGCGGTCGCGGTAGAGGATCTTCGATTTCTTGCCGCCGTGATGCTTGTGGGCAATCTGGCGGACCATCTTGAAGGCCTTCTCGTTCGCCTCGGAGCCCGAGTTGGCGTAATAGACGCGGCTGAGGCCCGGCATCTTCTCGGTCAGGCGCCTGGCGAATTGCGCGCCGGGGATCGTGCCCGAGGCGCCGGCGAAGAAGCACAGTTTCGTCAGCTGGTCGGCGACGGCCTTGGCGATGCGTTCGCGCCCGTAGCCGACATTGACCGTCCAGACCCCGCCCGAGACGGCGTCGACATGTTCCTTGCCCTTGATGTCCCAGACGCGGAGGCCGCGACCCTCGACGATGATGCGTGGGTCGATCGTCTCGAACGGCTTGTGCTGGATCAGGTGGTGCCAGACATGGGCGCGGTCGGCCTCGATGACGGTGCGGGGGTCGTTTGAAAGGAGCGTGTCCATGGGGGCCTCGGGCGGCTGGCGGATGAGCCTTGCAGTGTCACCGGAACGCGGGATTGGTCAAGGGGGCCCATGCGGGTGGGGCGATCTGTCCGGGCGTGGGGGGGGGGGGGGGGGGGGGGGGGGGGGG
>JAFIEN010000029.1 GCA_020832515.1 Rubellimicrobium sp.
GAGCCGCGCCGCCACCGATGCGACCTGGGAATTGGTAGACCGCAGCGGGCGCAGGATCGCCGCGGATGAAGTGCCGGCCATGCGTGCATTGCGGACCGGCCAGGTTATCCGCAACCAGGTTGTCGGCCTTCGAGATGGTCGTGATGAACACAGGTGGCTGCAGGTCAATGCCCAGCCTTTCACGGTCGATCAGAACAAGACGCGGATCGTTGTCACGTTCACCGACATAACTGCTCAGGAACTGGCACGACGCGATGCGGAAAGCACCAGCGAGCTTTTGTCAACAATCGTCGAGACGATCCCGGATGCCGTTGCAGCCTACGATGCAGAAGGGCGGCTTGTATTCTTCAATGCCGCTCTATCGGCGCTTTATTCCAAGAGTGCGGATGCGATCCGTCTTGGCGCTAGACTCGAGGATATCCTGCGGGCCGGGCTGGCAAATGGACAATATCCTGCTGCGGGCGATACCATCGAGGAGCAGGAGGCCTGGCTTGCACGGCGATTGGCGCTTCACAAAAGCCCTCCTGAAACACCGGTCCTTCAGCATCTTGATGACGGACGATGGTTGCAGATCCGGGAGCGCGTGTCGAAGTCCGGCCTGATCGTCGGTATTCGAAGCGACATCACGGCGCTGAAGGCGGCCGAAAATCGGGTCCGTGTGGCCGCCGAGCGCGACGCGCTGACAGGTCTTGTCAATCGCAAGACCTTCGCAGAGCGCATGGAAGCGACGCTCGAAACCCTCCAGGCCGGTGATGGAAGCGGCGCGGTCGTCGTGCTCGACATCGACAACTTCAAGGATGTGAACGACACTCTGGGGCACAATGGCGGAGACGCCTTTCTGCAGGAGGTGGCGACGCGCCTGACCGAGAATTGCCGGGCCGGCGACACCATTGCACGGCTGGGCGGCGACGAATTCGCTTTGCTTCTGCCGCCCGAGGTCTATAGCCGCAGCCTTGCGTTATCGACCGTGTCGGCGATTGTCGAAAGGGTTTGCGCGCCTCTGGATATTGCCGGGCGGCGTCTTTATCCCAAGATGTCGGCAGGCGTCGTTCTCTATCCCGATGACGGGCGGACGGCTGCCGATCTTCTGAAGAATGCCGATGTCGCGATTTATGCGCGCCAGCATGAAGGCCGGAACGGCGTGTCGTTGTATGACCCGGCCCTCAAGCAGCAGCTGTCCCGGCGCTCCGAGCTTTCCGCCCGCTTGCGGGAAGCGATTGCCAATGATCAGGTCGATGTGGCTTTTCAGGCGCAAGTCAACCTTCACACCGGAGAGCATGTCGCGTTCGAAGCGCTGGCGCGATGGTGCCTTGATGGCACCATGATTTCCCCTTCCGAGTTCGTTCCCATCGCCGAAGAGTTCAGCATGGCGAAAGAGCTGGATCGCCTGATCCTGCGAAAGTCAGCGGCGCTTCTGGCGCGGCTCAAGGCCCGCGGATACGAGCCGGGGCGTGTCGCCATCAATCTTTCGACAGACACGCTGGGCGACCCGCTTCTTGTCACGACGGTCGGCTCGGTGCTTGAACCTCACGGGATCACGTTCAACGATCTCGAGATCGAGGTGACGGAATGCGTCGTGATCGAACGCAGTCACGAAAAGATCCGTGCAAACCTTGCCGAAACCAGAGAACGCGGTGCGCTGGTCGCACTTGACGACTTCGGTACGGGATATGCATCGCTGCGCCACCTCAAGACACTTCGCGTTGATACGTTGAAGATCGACCAGACTTTCGTCCGTGGTGTGCTGCGCGATCGCGGAGATGCGACGATCGTGAAGGCGATCATCAACATTGCACGCTCGCTCAATATCGGCGTGGTCGCCGAAGGGATCGAGTCCGAGCGTCAGGCGCTCTTTCTGGCCAGCCAGGGGTGCCGCATAGGGCAAGGTTACCTGTTCCACAAGCCCGAGTCCGATATCGAAGAGCTTGTCCGTCACCTCGACGGCTGGCGCTGGAACCGCTAGCGGTCTGGCTGGACGCGTTCGGCCCGGGGTGCAGGTCGGGGGAACAGGCGGGTGTTGTGCTTGACTGGCCGGGGCTGTGCCCCGACCCGGTTTCGGCTAGACTGACGAACAGCCGCCGTATGCGCGCCGGTGCCGAAACCCTTAAAGGCCCATAGTCAAGCCCGATGCCCCGCAGGATCGCTCAATTCTCGCTGCTTGTGCCCGATTACGACACGGCGCTGGCGTTTTTCCTGCCGCTTGGCTTCGAATGCCGCGAGGACACCGACCTCGGGGGCGGCAAGCGGTGGGTGCGAATCGCCCCACCCGGCGCCGAGACCTCGATCCTGCTGGCCCGCGCCACGGGGGACCGCCAGACAGCGGCGGTGGGCGCACAGGGTGGCGGACGGGTGTGGCTGTTCCTTGAGACCGACGATTTCGACGCCGATTATCGGCGCATGCAGGCGCTTGGCATCCGCTTCGAGACGGGGCCGCGCGACGAACCATACGGCCGCGTTGCAGTCTGGTCCGATCCATGGGGCAACCGCTGGGACCTGCTCCAGCATGCCGATGGCGCGGCGCCCTGAGCGCGGCCATCGCCTTGCGCGGGCCGCGCGGCTTCGGTCAGGGACGAAAGATCGGGGCCGCCTGTCCCCATGCCCGGGACCGGGCCGCGAGGCGAAGTCCGGGTGCCGTGTTCACGCCGCAGTCGCGCACAGCGCCGGTGGTAGAGCAGTCCCTGCACGCCGGCCAACACTTGACCTGAAGACACGGCCTGGACACGCGCCAGGACCGATGGCCGGCAGGATCAAGCGCTTTCGGTCATACGGGATCGGCCAGCGCGAACACCGCCTCGATCTCGACCGTTATGCGGCCCGGAAGCGAGGCGACGCCAATCGCGCTGCGCGCATGGTTGCCATACAAGTCGAAGACTGCATCGAACAGTTCGGAACAGCCGTCGATCACCCTCGAATGTTCGTCGAAGTCCTCGGTCGCATTCACGAAACCAAGAAGCTTCACCGGCCCCTTCAGTCGATCCAGCGAACCCACCTCACTTCGCGCCGCAGCCAGCAGGACAAGCCCTGTCAGCCGCGCATGGTCGCGTGCCTCGTCCACCGAAACGTCCTGCCCGACCTTGCCCCGGGCAAGCTCGTTTCCGCCGATCAGCGGCCCCTGCCCCGAAAGGAACAGAAGCCCACCCTCGATGCGTCCATAACGGAACCGGCCCACCGGCGCGGGGGGATCGGGCAAGCGGATGCCTAGCGTCCGCAGCCTTGCTTCCGGCGTCTCAGCCATGGTCCGCCCCTTCCTCGATCCGGTCGCGGAGCGCGTCGAGAAAGGCCCGTCCCACCTCGAACTCATGCGCGATTCCGTAGGGCAGGTCCTGTTCGCGCACGAAGCGGGCAAGCCCCCTCAGCGTTTCCTCGACATCCTTCCAGGTGATGCCCAGCGTCGCCGGGCGCATGTCCACGCCGATCCGGTGGATGGCGCGGGTCAGTTCGTCCACGCGCCGGTCGTGCATCATCGCCCCCGCCACGATGCCAAGGCAGACCGCCTGACCGTGCAGGAACTTGCGCCCCGTCGCCGCCTCGAGCGCGTAGAAGACGAAATGCTCCACCCCCTCGATATGCCGGGGGCACCAGCCCGCCCCATGATAGGATGCCCCGCCCCATTTGAACGCCTCGACAACCAGCGCAACCCCTTCGGGCGTCAGGTCGCGGATGGCCTCCTGCCCGGCCAGCGCCGCTTCGGCCCGGGCCAGCGACTCTGCGGCAAGCCCGTCGTCATAGGGCCATTTTGCCTCGCACCGGCCCGCGTCGCGGGCGAATTGCCAATCCCAGACCCCTGTGAAGAAGCAGAAGACATCGCCGATCCCGGCCCGGTTGATCTGCTTCGGCGCCGCGTCAAGGATGTCGAGATCCCAGTACACCGTCTCGGGCCGGGCCCAGCCGACATAGCGCACGATCCCGTTCTCGCGCACGCCCGCGCGCTGGCCATACATCGCATCGACCGAGAGGGAGGTCGGGAACTGGTGCAGGCGCAGGTTGCGACGCCATGCGAAATACTTGGCGCAGTCGATCGCCTGCCCCCCACCCAGCCCCACGACCGAGGCGATGCCGTCAAGTCGGTCGAGCATCCCTTCCAGCGCGGCCCGCTCCATCGTCTCGACGAAATGGACGGGCGTTTCGGGGGGAAAGTGACGCCCAAGCGCAGGCCAGAGGTCGGCCATGGTGACGACAAGATAGGGCGGGGCCACAAAATTGGGCACTTCGGCCAGAAGCGACCGCCCGAACACGGTGGGAAAAGCCTCGATCCGCTGTCTGGGCAGTGTCATGCGACCGGTCCTATAGGCGTGCCCGTGTCCCGGGCGAGAAGAAATGCAGCTTTGCTGCATCCGCATGCAGCCTTATCCGATCCCCCGGCCCGACCGAAAGCCCCGGCGAACAGCGCGCCGTGACCTGCACCCCGCCAAGGGTGCCGATCACAAGCACGTCCGACCCCAGCGTCTCGGACAGGATCGCATCGCAGGCAAGCGCGGCCGGCGCAGTCAGACCGGGCAGGCGGGCCGCATCGGTCAGATCCTCGGGCCGCAGCCCGGCGACAACCGGGCCGGGCGGCAGGTCCTTTGCCATGCTTTCGGGCAGGGTCAGGCACTGCCCGTCGGCAAGTCGCAACACGGGGGCACCGTCCGCGGCGGCGATTTCCCCCTCGAACAGGTTGATCTGCGGCGATCCGATGAAAGTGGCGACAAAGACCGTGGCGGGGCGGTTGTAAAGCTCTTCCGGCGCGCCGATCTGTGCGATCCGCCCCCCGTCCAGGCAGACGATGCGGTCGGCCATCGTCATGGCTTCGGTCTGGTCATGGGTCACGAAGACGCTGGTCATGCCAAGCGACCGGTGCAAGAGCTTGATCTGTGTCCGCACCTCGATCCTGAGCTTGGCGTCAAGGTTGGACAGCGGCTCGTCGAACAGGAACAGCTGCGCCGAGCGTGCCAGCGCGCGGCCCATCGCGACGCGCTGACGCTGACCGCCCGACAGGGCGCGGGGACGCCGGTCGAGGTAATCGCCCAGTTGCAGAAGCTCGGCCACCTCGCGCACGCGCCGGGCACGGTCGGCGGCAGCCACGCCATGCATCCGCAGGCCGAAGCCAAGGTTCGCGGCAACCGTCATGTGCGGGTAAAGCGCATAGTCCTGAAAGACCATCGCAAGGTTACGGTGCCGGGTCGGCACGTCGTTCATCCGCGCGCCCCCGATCAGGAGATCGCCCCCCGAGATATCCTCGAGCCCCGCAATCATGCGCAGGATCGTGCTCTTGCCGCAGCCCGAGGGGCCGACGAAGACGACGAATTCCTGATCGGCAATGGCCAGATCCACGCCGTGAATCACCGGCATCGTGCCATAGGATTTCGTGATCTGTCGAAGTTCGAGGGTCGCCATGGGCGACTGTCCATCCCTGGGTTGGTCACATTTCCCGCAGTTTGGTTGACCATTCGCGGCAAGTCAATCGGCAGCGGATCTTTGTGGTCCATTTGATCGTTTACCCATAAAAATCAGGCACTCGGGACCCAGACAGGGTGGAGCGCCATGCGCGAACCGCCTACAGAACCGGCAATTGGCCCGACTTTGGTTTCGTTTGACAGAAAATGGTTGACAATTGGTCGAGTCTTTCGCCCTCCTAGGGTGGGGAGTCGCGCTGCCCGCTCTGGCCCTCCCTGCGAAGCGATCGGCGGCGCGGCCTGCCCCAGGCGCCTCATGCGTGCATGGAGAGAAAAATGACCCCAACAGGAAGACTGCTTACCGCGACCGCCGTTTCGGCCCTCGTCGCCTCCGGTGCCGCGGCACAGGAGATCAACATCTATCTCATCCCGAGCCCGTCTTCGGATGCGATCCAGTCCTTCATCCCGGCCTTCGAGGAAGAAACCGGGATCCGCGTCAACGTCACCGAAACCCCCTATGGCGAGGCCCATCAGAAGCTGCTCCTGTCGGTGCAGCTGGGCCAGGGCCAGTATGACGTAGCCCAGTTCGACAACACTTTCCTTGCCCCCTTCGGCGCGGCCGGCACCATGATGGCGCTGGACGACTACATCGCCGGGTCCGAGGCCTATGACATCTCGGACTTCTCGGAAGGCTCGCAGGAATACGGCATGTTCGACGGCGAGTCGCTTGGCCTTGTCCTTTCGACCGAGCCGATGATCCTGTGGTATCGCACCGATCTTTTCGAGGAACTGGGCCTCGACGTGCCCGAAACCTGGGAAGACTACCGCGCCGCCGCACAGGCGATTTCCGAAGCGGGACTTGGCGACGGCAACATCCTTGGCTGGGGCCCGAACGCCTCGTGGTGGTTCATGACCCTGATCTGGAGCTTTGGCGGCCAGCTTTACGACGCCGACCTCGTGCCCCAGGTCAACACGCCCGAGGCTGTGGCCGGCATCACCTTCTTCAAGGACATGCTGGCCTATGGCCCCGAAGGCGGGATCTCGTCTTCGGGCGATGACACGACCAACAAGTTCCTGAGCCAGGACATCGGCATGATGGTCCAGTATTCCGGCTACTGGGGCGTTGCGCTGGAACCGGAGAACAGTGCCTTCGTCGGCAATATCGCCACCGCCAAGATGCCGCTCGGCACGGTGGACATCACCCATCTGGCGGGCTGGAACATCGGCATCCCGTCGGATGCGCAGAACCCCGACGAGGCGTGGCAGTTCCTTGAATTCGTGCTGGGCCGCGACAATGCCGTCGATTACCTGCTGGCCGGTGCCGCGGCCATCGGGCGCAAGTCCGTCCTCGACAACCCCGAGCTTCTGGCGATCCATCCCTATCTGCCGCTGCTCGACATTCCGGAGACCAGCCGGATCGAGCGTTACCCCCAGCTGCGCGTCTGGCCCGAGCTGGAAAAGGCCATCCTCGATGCCCTGCCCGCGATCCTGACCGGCGAGGTCGAGGTGCAGGCAGGTCTCGATGCGCTAAACGAGGTGATGGGCCCGATCCTCGCACAGGAAACGGCCGAATAGGCCATCCCCGAACGGGGGCGCGTGCCGATCCTGCGACACGCGCCCCCTGCCCTTGCGGAAACAGTGTCCAGCATGCCCAGAGCGATGCCCCGCGGCCTCAGCCTCGAACAGGCCACCCGCCGTCTGGCGGTGCTGCTGGTGCTGCCGACCTGGGTTCTTCTGATCCTTGTCTTCGCCCTGCCGCTGGCCGGGGCGATCTGGCTGTCCTTCCGCAACGAGACGCTGGGCAGCTTCGTCACCCCCCGCTTCATCGGGTGGGAGAACTACCGAGGCGCGTTCGCCGACCCGCGTTTCTGGGAATCGATCCGCACGACGCTGTTCTTCATGGTCGCGGGTCTGGCAATCCAGCTGCCCCTCGGCATCGGGCTGGCGCTGCTGCTGCATCGCAACCTGCGCGGCACGGCCTTCTTCCGCTCGGCCCTGATCGTGCCGATGCTGCTGACGCCGGTGGCGGTGGGGCTGATGTGGCGCTTCATGCTGGATGCCGATTTCGGGATCATCAACTGGGCGCTGCGCCATGTGATCGACAGCCCGCCGAACTGGCTTGGCGCGCGCATTCCGGCGCGGTTCGCGGTGGTGATGGTGGATTCCTGGATCTCGATCCCCTTCGTGATGCTGATGGTGCTGGCGGGCCTGTCCAGCCTGCCCAGGGGCCCGGCCGAGGCCGCGGCCATCGACGGTGCCGGGCCCCTTGCCATCTTCGTCTTCATCACGTTGCCATCGCTGGTGCCGGTCATCCTTGTCATCGTGATGATCCGGGTCGTGGATGTGGTGAAGCTGTTCGACATCCTCTTCATCGTCACCCAGCGCGGCGGCCCCGGCACCGCGACCCAGACATTGGGCCTTCTGACCTACAACACCGGGTTCATCTTCTTTCAGACCTCGCGCGCGGCGGCGCTGGGTGTGCTTCTGACGCTGATGGTGATCCCGATCTATTTCATCTGGCGCCGGGTGGGCCGCGCGCCATGACCGGCCCGACGCGCACCCTGATGCGGACCCTTGGCACGGTGGCCAGCTATGCCGCGCTGATCCTTGCCGCCTTCGCGGCGCTGTTTCCGCTGTTCTGGACCATCTCGACCTCGGTCAAGCCGCGCGCCGATACGTTTGTGCTGCCGCCGCGCTTCTTCGATTTCGAACCGACGCTGCGCAATTACGAGGCGATACTGGCCACGCGCGGCTTTGCGCAGATCTACTGGAACACGCTGATCATCACCGCCGCCTCGACCGCGCTTTGCGTTGCGGTCAGCACGCTGGCCGCCTATGCGCTTGCCCGCTCGCCGGGGTTCCGAAGCCGTGGCGCGCTCGAGGTGGGGTTGATCCTGACCCGCGCCGTGCCGACCATCGTGCTGATGGTCCCGCTGTTCCAGATCATCTCGCGCATGGGGCTTTACGACAATCACCTGATGCTGATCGTCATGTATGCCGCCGTGAACATCCCCTTCGCGACATGGCTCATGACCTCGTTCGTGGCACAGGTGCCCATGGCGCTCGAAGAAAGTGCGGCGGTGGATGGTGCCTCGCGGGCCAGCATCCTGTGGTTCGTGGTCCTGCCTCTGATCCTGCCAGGCATGTCGGCGACGACGATCTTCGTGGCCCTTCTGACGTGGAACGAATTCCTGATCCCGGTCATGCTGGCGGGCAACAACGCCAAGACCCTGCCGGTCTTCATCGCGGGCTTCATCTCGGCGCGCAACCTTGACTGGGGGCCGATGGCGGCGGCCAGCACGCTGGCGATCCTGCCGATTGCGCTTGTCACGGTGATCGCACAGCGCAAGCTGGTCAGCGGGCTTTCGACAGGCGCGGTGAAGGGATAGGACGATGGCAGATGTGCTGGAACGCTGGGGTCTGCGCGGGGTGATCAACGCTTCGGGCACGATGACGGTGCTGGGGGCGTCGCGGATGCTGCCCGAGGTGGCGGCCGAGATGGCGGCGATCTCGGGGCATTTCGTGCGGATCGCGGATCTGCAGAAACTGGCCGAGGCCGAGATCGTGGCCACCACCGGGGCCGAGGCCGGTTTCGTCACCTGCTCGAGCGCGGCCGCCCTGACACTATGCGTCGCCGCCGCGATCACCGGGCCGGATCTTGCCGCCATCGAGGCGCTGCCCGACAGGGGCGGGCGCGAGGGGCGGGTGGCCGTCCAGATGGGGCAGATGATCGACTATGGCGCGACCGTGGCGCAGGGCATCGCGCTTGCGGGGGCCAGCGTCGTGCCGCTTGGTTCCGCCGCGCGCTGCGAGATCTATCACCTGCAGGCCGCGCTCGATGCGGGGCTGGCGGCGGTGGTGCATGTCGTCTCGCACCACACGGTGCGCGAGGGGGAATTGCCGCTCGACCTCGTGACCGAGGCCTGCGCCGCGCATGGCGTGCCGGTGATCGTCGACATGGCCAGCGAATACGACATGACAGGCCCGGTGGCGCTGGGGGCGGCGGCGGCGATCTGGTCGGGGCACAAGTTCCTGTCCGGCCCGACCAGCGGGATCGTCGCGGGGCGGCGCGATTTCGTCCGGGCCGTGGCGCTGCAGAACCGGGGCATCGGGCGCGGCATGAAGATCGGCAAGGAAGGCATCCTTGGCGCCGCTGCCGCCCTTGCCGCCTGGCGCAGGCGCGACCATGCCGCCGCGAAGGCGCGGGAAGAGGCGATCGTGGCGGGCTGGCTGCAGGCGCTGGACGGATTGCCGGGCGTGGCGCTGTCGCTGTGCCCCGACTGGACCGGTAACCCGATCACCCGTCTCGAGCTGCGGATCACGCCCGAGGCAGCGGGCCTTTTCGCCTGGGAACTGGCCGAGCGGCTGATGGCGGGTGACCCGGCGGTCGCGCTCCGCGACGATCTGGCAGAACATCAGCGCCTTTACCTCGACCCCTGCAACCTGACCGCTGACGAGGCCGGGACCGTTGCCCGCGCGATCCGCGCCACGCTGGCCACCGCGCGGGACAAGGGCGACGGCTGCAGGCAGAGCTGGTCCGACGTCAAGCGCGCGCGCGGCATTCTGCCGGGGGGGCCGGCATGACCGGGGGCCTTCTCTCCGGCCGCGCAATCCTTGTGACCGGGGCGGCGCGCGGCATCGGGCTGGCGGGGGCCGAGGCGCTGGTCGCGCATGGTGCGCGGGTGGCGCTCTGCGACATCGACGAAGCCCCCTGCGCGGCCGAGGCCGCCCGGCTGGGCGCGGTCGCCCTGCCGATGGACGTGGGCGAGGATGCGTCGGTCGCCAGCGGCGTCGGCGCTGCGGTCGCGGCGCTCGGGCCGCTGGACGGGGTGGTGAACAATGCCGCCATCCTTGACGAAGACCGCGCGCAGGAGGTGACCTCGGACCGGTTCGCCACGGTCCTGTCGGTCAACCTGACCTCGATCCTGCGGGTCAGCCGGGCCGCCCTGCCCCACCTGCGGCCGGGCGGGGCCATCGTCAACACGCTCTCGACCCAGGCGCTGTACGGTCAGCCCAATTCGGCGGCCTATGCCAGCGCCAAGGGTGGCGGGGCCAGCCTGACGCGCTGCATGGCGGTGGATTTCGCGCCCCATGGCATCCGGGTCAATGCGGTCGCGCCGGGGTTCGTCGACACGCGGATGGCGATCACCTCGGAAGGTCTGCACGAACACGAGGACCCCGCCTTCCGCGACTTCTACATCGCGCGCCGCCGCATTCCGCTGGCCCGCCCCGGCACGCCGCAGGATTGTGCCGGGGCCTTTGTCTTCCTCCTGTCGCCCCTGTCCGCCTATATCACCGGCCAGATCATCGCCGTCGATGGCGGGCTGACCGCAACCTACTGAGGCCCCATATGTCTGCCCATGCCCATCTGCACTACGGCTTTCCCACCGTCTTCGGGCGGGGCCTCGCGGCCGAGTTTCGCAACTTCGTCAACCCGCCCTTCCTTGTCGTCACGATGGACGACCTCTGGCCCCTCTTCGCCGCCGATTTCGCCGGGGCCGATGCCCGGCCCTATTTCACCCGCTCGACCGATGTAGGCGATCTGGAACGCGACCTTGCCGATCTGGGCGAGATTCGCGCCATCATCGGCCTTGGCGGGGGGCAGGCGCTGGATGTGGCCAAGTATTTCGCCTGGCGGCGCAACCTGCCGCTGTTCCAGATGCCCACAGCGCTCAGCGTCAATGCCGTCTTCGGGCAGCGGGCGGGCATCCGGGAAAACGGCCGCGTCGTCTATCGCGGCTTTGCCGTGCCCGAATGCGTCTTCATCGACCTTGATGTGCTGCGCGCCGCACCCCCGGCGCTCAACTGGTCGGGGATCGGCGATATCCTGTGCTTCCATACCGGCGTGCTGGACTGGCGTTATGCCCATGACCGGGGCAAGGCCGAGGCGAAATGGCCCTGGGACCCCGTCCTTGCCGATCAGTCGCTGGCCAAGGTCGAGGGCATCGTCGATGCGGTGGACGATATCCGCACCATGACGGACCGGGGCATCGCGGCACTGGTGGACGGGCTGCAATGGGGCACCTCGTTCCACGGGGCGGGCTGGTGCCCGCGCCATATCGAGGGGACGGACCATTTCCTGTTCTACACGCTGGAACATCTGACCGGGCGCAAGTTCCTGCACGGCCAGCCGGTGGGCCTGGGCGTGGTCGTCGGCGCGATGCTTCATGGCAGCCGGGCCGACGAAATGCTTGACGTCATCGCCCGGATCGGATTGGACATTCGTCCCGAAGCCATGGGTCTGACCTGGACCCGGCTCGAGGAGGGGCTGACCACCATGCGCGCCTATATCACAAGCCAGCCGCTCTGGCATTCCATCGCCCATGACGAAGCGATCACGCCGGCATTCCTGGCCGATCTGCGCAGCCGCCTCGACCGGGCCTACGCACACCGCTCATGAAACGAACCGCGCCTCTGGAGTCCGCCGACACGATCACCGCCCCCCGGTCGCCCGAGGGCCGTGGCCCGATGACCGTGGCCCAGATCCACGCCGATCTGATGCAACTGGTGCGCAGCGGCCATTTCCGCCCCGGCAGCCAGCTTCCCAACGAACGCCAGCTGGCCGAGCATTACGGCACCTCGCGCCAGCAGGTGCGCGATGCCATGTTGATCCTGCAGGAGGCGGGCCTTGTCGCGCGCAAGGTGGGCAGCGGCACCTATCTGTCGGAACAGGCCCCCCAGATCATCGAGCGGATCGACGCCGAGGTCGATGTCCACGCCAGCCACGCCCATTCCTTCATCGAGACGCTCGAGGCGCGGCTGGTGCTGGAACCCGGTGTGGCGGCACTTGCCGCGCGCAACATCTCGGCGGCGCAGCAGGCCGATCTGAAGGCCGCGCTCGAGGCGGTGCGCGCCGCCACGACCTGGCTTGACTACAAGTCACGCATCTATCTGTTCGCGCGGGCCTATTACGTTGCTTCGGGCAACAGCTTCCTCTTGTGGACCTTCGACCAGATCCTGAAGGCGCGGGCCGATCACAAGTTCGACGGCCAGCGCGAGGCCGGATCGGTGGCCGAGATCGTGCTGCGCCATTCCTACGACCAGCTGCATGCGATCTATCAGGCCATCGCCGCCGGGGACGAGGTCCGGGCCGAGGCCGTGACCCGGACCTATCTGATCGGCATTGCCGCTTCCAGCAGCCTCGGCTGAGGATGCAGCCCCCCGCCGCCCGGCCCCCTGCCCCCCTGGTCATGCCCCGGATCGTTGCGCCGGGCGACATCCCGCCGGGCGCGGGGCGCGTCCTGTTGCTCGTCGTCGCCCATGCCGACGATCCGGCCTTCTTCTGCGCCGGCGCGGTGGCGCTCTGGGCGGATGCGGGCTGGCATGTCCATTGCCTGCGCGTGACCGACGACGCAAAGGATTCGCTCGGGCTGTCCGAGGCCGAAACGATCCGGCGCAACACCGGGGAATTCACCGATGCCGCGCGCATCCTCGGCATTGCCGCGACCGAGGATCTGGGCTGGACGACCGATCGTCTGGGCGATGCCTCGCGCGTGGCCCTGCGCGAACGGATCATCCACGCGATCCGGCGGCACCGGCCCTACGGCCTTGTCACCTTCGACCCCTATGCCATGTTTCACGAGGACAACCTCGACCACAAGGTTCTTGCCGAAGCGGTGGACGAGGCCTTCTGGTGCGCCCAGTTCGACAAGCACCACCCCGAGCATCTGGAGCGGGGACTCGGGCCGCATGGCGTTTACGAGCGGTGGTACTTCGGGCGGACGGTCGTGCAGCCGACACATGTCTTCGACATCGCGACCGTGCTGGAGCGCCAGATCGAGGCGGTGCTTGCCCACCGGACGATGCTGGCCAACATCCTGCACCAGTTCCGCCTTCAGGCCACAACCGCCGGCGCCCCGACAGCCACGCTCGACGCCGCCGAGAGCGACCCCCGGCCCCTTGTCGCGGCGATGATGCGCCAGTCAGCTGCGGGGAAAGCGGCCCCCTACGGTCTTGTCGCAGCCGAAACCCTGCGCATGGCGCGTGCTTCCATCAAGGGCGCGCCTCCCGGTGCCGGTGGGGACTGATCCGTGGTCGCAGTGCCTGCACCGACCTGATCGATCCCGACCGGACCAACCGTGCCCTCTGCCGCAAACGTCACGCGCATCTTCCTGCATGTCTCCGGCGCGACCGGTTCCCGGACGCGGAGATCCCCAAGGTGGTTGACAGCCATTCCAGACAATAATACTCAGGAATAAGCTCCGGGTGCGGCGGCGGGATGACTGCCGGCTCCAGCCAACATGTCAGGCAAGGAGCTCTTGATATGCCAGCAGCCGCCATCAGTCCGCCCCGTCCTTTCGAAGGGAAGGCCCTGTCGCGGGGCCAGAGCATGTTGCTTCTGTGCCGCGATGTCGTTTCGGGTTACGGCCCTGATCCTGTGGTGCGCGGCGTCGATTTCGCGGCGCGCCCGGGTCAGGTGACGGCGCTGATCGGGCCCAACGGCTGCGGCAAGTCCACCCTGCTCAGGACGCTGGCGCGTGTGATCGCGCCGCGTGCGGGGCGGGTCCTGCTGAACGGGCAGGATATCGGGTCGCTTTCCACGCGCGCGGTGGCGCGGCAGGTAGCGCTTTTGCCGCAGGGGCCGGTCGCGCCCGAGGGGCTGACGGTGCGCGAACTGGTGGCGCAGGGACGGTTCCCGCATCAGACGCTGCTGCGGCAATGGTCGGCGCAAGATTCCGACGCGGTCGCCCGCGCGCTGGAGCAGACCGATCTCGCGGATCTCGCCGATCGTCCGGTCGACAGCCTGTCGGGCGGGCAGCGGCAGCGGGCCTGGATCGCGATGGTGCTGGCGCAGGAGACCGGCATCCTGCTCCTCGACGAACCGACGACGTTCCTTGACCTCAAGGTGCAGGTCGACATCCTGTCGCTTCTGGCCCGGATCGCCCGGGACGAAGGCCGCAGCATCGTCGTCGTCTTGCACGAGATCAACATGGCCGCCGCCTTTGCCGACAATATCGCCATGATGGCCGCGGGCCGCATCCTTGCCGAAGGGCCACCCGGCGCGGTGGTGACGCGCGCGAACCTCGCCCGTGTCTTCGACCTCGAGGCCGAGGTCCTGTCCGCCCCCGGCGGCTACCCGGTCTGCATTCCGGCGCGGTCCGGCATGGCGGGCCACTCGCTGAGGGCCGCCGCGGAATGACAGCCCGAACCGAAGCCGCACCGCAGGCGGCCCGCTGGCGGGCGATGGCGGGGGCGCCGGTCCTGCTGGCGGCGCTGGTGCTGGCGGTCCTGTGGCATATCGCGGTGGGGGCAAGGCAGATCCCGCTGGCCGAGGTGGTGGCCGCGCTGACCCGTCCGGACCCGGCGCTGTTCGACCATGTGGTGATCCGCGACCTGCGGCTGCCGCGCGCGGTCTATGCCGTGACGGTGGGGGCCAGCCTGTCGGTCGCAGGGGCACTCATGCAGGGTGTGACGCGCAATCCGCTGGCCGAGCCGGGGCTTCTGGGCCTGATGGCCGGGGCCAGTTTCGCGGTGGTGATCTGGGTGGCGCTGTCGGGCCAGACGGGGGGCGGGATGATGCCGCTGGTGGCCGCCGTGGGCGCACTCGGCGGGGCGACGCTGGTCTGGGGCATCGCAAGTGCCGCCCCCGGGGGCGCACAGCCCCTGTCGCTGATCCTTGCCGGTGCGGCCGTGACCGCCTTTCTGGGCGCGATCGTGACGCTGGCGCATCTTCTGGACGAACAGACCTTCCAATCGCTTCGGGTCTGGCTGAACGGCACCCTGTCGGGCCGGTCGTGGGAGGTGTTCCTGTGGTCCAGCCCCTGGTTCGCGGCGGGCCTTGCCCTGTCGCTTCTGCTGGCGCGGCAGGTCACGGCGCTGGCGATGGGCGATGAGGTGGCGACGGGCCTTGGCGTCGACGTGGCCCGGATCAAGCTTCTGGCGCTGGGGGCGGTGGTGGCGCTGACCGCGGCCTCGGTCGCGCTGGCGGGGCCGCTGGGCTTTGTCGGGCTGGTCATCCCGCATGTGGTGCGGCTGTTCGCCGGGTCAGATTGCCGGGTGATCGTGCCGCTGTCGGCGCTGACGGGGGCGATCTACCTTGTCGTGGTCGATATCCTCGCCCGCGTGGTGCTTGCGCCGCTCGAGATCGCGACAGGGCTTGTCACGGCCCTTGTCGGGGGGCCGGTCTTCCTCTGGCTGGTCCGGGCGCGGCTGTGACGGGAATGCTGCGGATCGCTATCGCCGATGGGCGCGTCGCCGTCGAGGCCCCTCTCCGCACGCTGATCGTTCTGGCGATCCTCATTGCGGGGATCGTGCTGGTGGCGCTGGCCAGCCTGCTGACCGGATCCTACGGCCTGGCCTGGTCCGAGGTGGCGGCCCTTCTGGCCCGGCCCGAGGCGGGCAACATGGCCTCGACCGTGGTCTGGGAATTCCGCTTTCCCCGGATGCTGGCGGCGCTGCTGGCCGGGGCGATGTTCGCCCTGTCGGGGGCGATCCTGCAGGGGCTGACGCGCAACCCGCTGGCCGATCCGTCGCTTGTCGGTGTCAGTCAGGGGGCGGCGCTGGCAGTGGTGACGCTGGTAGTCGTCTTCCCCGAAACGGCCGGGGCGCTGCGCCCGCTTTTTGCCTTTGCCGGGGCGCTGGCGGTGGCGGCGCTGATCCTGTCGCTGTCGCGGGGGGCAGAGCGGGGATCGACGCTGCGCTTCATCCTCATGGGGATCGGGGTGGCGGCCTTCCTGTCGGCCGTGACCGGGGCGATGCTGACCTATGGCCGGATCGAGGCGGCGCAGGCAGCACTTGGCTGGCTTGCGGGCAGCATCCATGCGACGGGCTGGGCCGAGGTGCGTGTGCTGGCGCTGGTCCTGCTGGCGCTGGTGGCACGGCGCTGGGAACCGTCGTTCTGGCGCTTCTGGCGCTGGTGCCGGCGCTGGTCTGGGCGGGACGGCCGATCGCGGCGCTGAGGTTCGGGCCGGAACTGGCCACCGGGCTGGGCGTGGCGGTGCCGCCCACGCGGGCGGCGCTGGTGGCGCTGGCGGTGGCGCTGGCGGCGACGGCGGTCGCGGTCGTGGGACCCTTGGGCTTTGTCGGACTGGTCGGGCCGCATGTGGCGCGCAGGCTCGCGCGGTCCGGCCCGGGGCTGCATCTGGCGCTGTCGGCGGCCACGGGCGCGCTGATGGTGGGGCTGGCCGACCTGATCGGACGAGCCGCCTTCGCCCCCCTGCAGATCCCCGCGGGCATCGTCACCGCCCTTGTCGGCGCCCCGCTGTTCGCCTGGCTGATCCTGCGCAGCCAAGCGCGGCGGGGGCTGTGACGCGGGGCCAAGAACCCCTCTTGCATTACCTGACTGTTTCAGTCAATTAAGCGATACCACCCAGCCAGCGATCCCGCGCGCCAGGTCCATTCCGGACATAACCTGCGCTCCGCGATCCAGCAGGTTCCGTCCCCCACCTGAACGGAGCCTGTGATGCGCCCTGCCGCCGCCCTTGCCGTGATCTTCCTCGCCACCCCCGCCCTTGCGCTTGACTGCGCCGAGGGGATGCGCGCCTTCGCCCATCCGGGCGGCGAGACCTGCATCCCCGAAAGCCCGCAGCGCATCGTCACCCTGTCGGACCAGAACGGCCTCTTGCCGCTTCTTGAGCTTGGCATCGTTCCGGCGGGAAGTGCCGGGCATGTGGGGCAAGACGGCGTGACCTTCTTCCGCCGGACCGAGGGGTTCGATACCTCGGCCGTGGCCTATGTCGGCAGCTATCAGGCGCCCGACCGCGAGGCCGTGGCAGCACTTGCCCCCGACCTGATCATCGCCAGCCCCTGGCCCGAGGATGCGGGCGATCTCTTCGCGCCGATCGCGCCCACCATCGTCTTCGAGCCCCACGGACAGCCGCTGGCCGAGGCGCTGCTGAGCCTGGCGGATGCCGTGGGCCGCACCGCCGAGGCCGAGGCGCTTCAGGCCGACCTCGTGGCCCATGCCGAAGGCCTGAAGGCGGCGTTGGGCGAACGTCTGTCCAGCGTGACCACCTCGTTCCTGTCGCCCGACGAGGGGCGCACCTTCTGGCCCGAGAACGGAACCCAGGTGGCGGGCCTTGCCTTCGACCTGCTGGACCTGAACCGGGTGCCCGCGCAGGCCGCGCTCGGGACCGGGGACTGGCCGCAGGTCGGCTTCGAGGGGCTGCCCGATCATGCGGGCGATCTGATGTTCGTCTTCACCTATGACGGCGAATACGACAGCCAGACGATGCGCGACTTCCTGTCCGATCCGCTGGTGCAGGCCCTGCCCGTCGCGCAGGCGGGCCAGATCGTCGAGATCGTGGGGACAGAGTCGGTTGGTGCCGGCTGGGGCAAGGCCCGCATCCTGATGGACCGCATCGCCGAGGTGATGACCCGGCCCGACCTGCGGACCGACCTCTTCTCCGAGTGATCCGGGGCAGGCGCAAGCCCGGCCCCTTCCCTCCTCTTCCGGCCCCGAAGGAGTCCGACGATGACCCTGTACCGCCTGACCACGCTCATGATCGGGGCGCTGGCGCTGATCCTTGCCTCGGCGCTGGCCCTGCGCGCCCAGGATTTTCCCCTGACGATCGAGACGCGCTTCGGCCCCACCGTGATCGAAGCGCCGCCCGAACGGGTGGCGAGCCTTGATTACAACGGCGCCGACAACCTGCTGGCCCTCGGGATCCAGCCGGTCACCATCCGCGACTGGTATGGCGACCATCCCCGCGCCCTCTGGCCCTGGGCCGATCCACTGCTGACCGGCACGCCCACGATCCTGCGCGGCGTGCTTGATTTCGAGGCGATCGCCGCCACCGATCCTGATGTGATCATCGCGCTCTGGTCCGGCATCACGGCCGAGGAGCATACGCGGCTGTCGCTGATCGCCCCCGTCGTCGCGGTGCCCGAAGGGGTGGGCGATTTCGCCCTGGCCTGGCAGGCGCAGGTCGCGATCATGGCCCGCGCCGTGGGGCGCGAGGCCGAAGCCGCGGCGCAGGTCGCCGCGATCGGCGAGAGGCTGGCCGCGGCCGCCAATCCCGACTGGCAGGGCAGGACCGCCGCCGTCGCCTTCGCCTGGGAGGCCGACGGCCCCGGGGCCTATACCTCGTCCGACATCCGCCCGCAGCTTCTGGCCGATCTGGGCTTCGTCACCCCGCCCGCCATCGATGCGCTGGCGACCGGGGCGAATGCCTTTGCCATCACGATGAGCCCCGAGGACCTGTCGCCCATCGACGGCGACCTGATCGTCTGGATCACGACCGACGATGCCTATCCCCATGTCCTGTCGCTGGCCGCCCGGCCCTTTCTGACCGCCGTGCAGGAGGGGCGCGAGGTCTTCACCGATACCGAACTGGGCAGCGCCTTCTCGCATTCCACGCTGCTGTCGCTGCCCTATGCCATCGACCGGCTGGTGCCGATGATCGAGGCGGCGCTTGACGGCGATCCCGCCACCCATGCGGACGACCGCCCACACGACTGACCTTTTGCCCAAGGCAGCCGCCGCTACCAACGGGTCTGAACCGGAACCTTGAGGAGAGACCTATGCGACGCATCGTCCCGATCATCGCCGCGCTTGCGGCCCTTGCGACCCTGCTTACGCGCAAGAGACGCGGACCATCACCGACGCCACCGGAGCCGAGGTGACGATCCCCGCCCATCCCGAACGGATCGTCACGCTGCATGACAGCCAGCTGACCATCCCCCTTCTGGAACTGGGGATCACCCCGGCGGGCAGCCATGGCCGCATGCCCGACGACGGCGGCGCGCCCTTCATCCGGTCGGGGATGATGCTGACCGGCACCGATTTCGAGGGCGCGGGCATCACCTGGGTTGGCGATTACCCCGCCGATATCGAACGGATTGCCTCCGTCGCCCCCGACCTGATCCTCACCACCGACTGGCAGGAGATCCCCCTCGCTCAGCTGCAGGCCATCGCGCCGACAGTCGTGGTCGACACGACGCAGGACCGCGACGCGATCTTCGCCTTCCTGGCCGAGCTTGCCGGGCCCGAGGCGCAGGCACGGCTGGCCCGCATGCAGGCCCGCTATCAGGCGCAGCTTTACCAGTTGCGGCTGGTCATAGATCCCGCGACGATCACCATCACCACCTTTCAGGTCTGGGACGGGCAGCTTCACGTCACCCGGCCCTATGGCAACCTTGGCCGCGTCCTGCTGGATGCGGGCTTTGCGGAACCCGCCATCGTGGCCGGCGTGCCGCCGGGTGGCAATGCCAGCTTCAGCCTCGAGCAGCTGCCCGAATTCGACGCCGATGTGATCATCGCCACCTACAACACCGGCTGGGGCAACGATCTGCCCGAGGAGCGCGCGGCCTTTGCCGATGCGGTGCCCGGCTTCTGCGAGCTGATGTTCGCCTGCCGCGAGGGGCAGATGTTCTTCATCCCGCGCGACGAGGCCTTCAGCATGAGCTATGATGCGCTGGCCATGACGGCCTATGCCCTGACCGCCCTTCTGGCCGGGCAGGAGATCCGCACCCGCACCGGCCAATAGGCCGGCAGACCGGGCCGGGCGGCGCATCACGATGCCAGCCGATCCTCGCCCGATTGCGCGGCGACCAGCCGGGCATAGGTGCCGCCGCGCGCCATCAGTGCTGCGTGGCGACCCAGTTCGATGACACGGCCGCCGTCCAGCACGGCGATCTGGTCGGCCTCGCGGATCGTGGACAGGCGATGCGCGATCACCACCGAGGTGCGGCCCAGCATCAGCTCGGACAGGCTCTCCTGGATGGCGCGCTCGGTCTCGGTATCGACCGCGCTTGTCGCCTCGTCGAGGATCAGGACGGGCGCATCCTTCAGCACCGCCCGCGCGATGGACAGCCGCTGCTTCTGCCCGCCGGACAGTCGCACCCCGCGCTCGCCCACCACGGTGGCATAGCCCTGCGGCAGGGCGGCGATGAACTCATGCGCGCGGGCGGTGCGGGCGGCGGCCTCGACCTCGGCGTTGGTGGCGCCGGGGCGGCCGAAGCGGATGTTCTCGGCGATCGTGTCGTTGAACAGGAAGACATCCTGCAGCACCATGGCGATATTGGCGCGCAGATCGCCCAGCCGGATTTGGCGCAGGTCATGCCCGTCCAGCCGCACCGCGCCTGCCGTCGGGTCATGGAACCGGGCGATCAGGTTGGCGATGGTGGATTTGCCCGCCCCCGTCGCCCCCACAAGGGCAAGGGTCGTGCCCGCCGGGACGGTCAGGTCTATCCCCTCGATGACAAGGCTCTGGCCGGGATAGGCGAAATTCACGCCGTCCATCCGGACCTCGCCTGTGGCACGCGGCAGGGCCACGCCGTCGGGCGGATCGGCAACCTCGGGCATATGGGCCAGCACCTCGCCGATGCGACCAAGGCTGGTCA
>JAFIEN010000449.1 GCA_020832515.1 Rubellimicrobium sp.
CCGCCTCGACGTGCTTCTCGATCCGCTGCACCCGGCCGATATCGCCTCGATCATCGAGCAGATCGACGCCCGCCAGCGCCGCGCGCTTCTGGCGCTCTGGCATGGCGGCGTGGATGGAGACATCCTGTCCGAACTCGACGAGGGCCTGCGCGAAGAGGTGATCGGGTCGCTGGCGCCGCAGCAACTGGCCGAAGCGGTCCGCGATCTCGAATCCGACGATGTGGTCGATCTGGTCGAATTCCTGGACCAGGACCAGCAGGATGCGGTGCTCGGGGCGCTTGAGGGGCCCGAGCGGGCGGTCGTGCGGCAGGCGCTGGCCTATCCCGAATATTCCGCCGGCCGCCTGATGCAGGTGGAAACCGTGGCCGCACCCGAAGACTGGACCGTGGGCGAGACGATCGACTACCTGCGCTCGGGCGTGGACCTGCCCGACCAGTTCTACCATGTCGTGCTGGTCGATCCACGGATGACGCCCGTCGGCAATGCCACGCTGGGCCGGATCCTGTCCTCGCGCCGCGATGTGCGCCTGCGCGACATCACCGAAGAGGTGTTCCACACCATCCATGTCCAGGACGAGGAAGGCGAGGTCGCCCGCCTTTTCGAACGCTACCACCTGATCTCGGCCCCCGTGGTGGACGACAGTGACAGGCTGGTGGGCGTGATTACCATCGACGACGCGATGACCGTGCTCGATGAAGAACACGAGGAAGACTACCTCAGGCTGGCGGGTGTCAGCGAAAGCTCGATCTCGGACCGGGTCTTCGCCACGGCGGGCCGGCGCTTCCGCTGGCTTCTCGTCACGCTGATCGCGGCCAATGTCGCAGCCCAGGTCATCTCGCAATTCGAGGCGACGATCGAGCAGATCGTGCTTCTGGCGATCCTGATGCCCATCGTGGCCTCGATGGGCGGCAATGCCGGCACCCAGGCGGTCGCCACGGCCGTGCGCTCCATCGCCACGCGCGACCTGACCTCGGCCAATGCCTGGCGGGTGATCCGGCGCGAGGCGGGGGTGGGCCTTGTCAACGGCTTTGCCTTCGGGGTGATCATGGCGGGCATCGTCGGGCTGTTCTTCCGGGAACCGGCCATCGGCGCGGTCATCTTCGTATCGCTCTGGATCACGCTGACGCTGGCCTCGCTCGGTGGGGTGGCGGTGCCGCTGACGCTGAACCGTCTGGGGATCGATCCGGCAGTCGCCTCGGGGCCATTCGTGACGACGGTCACCGACATCGTGGGCTTCTTCGTCTTTCTCGGCATCGCGACCGTGGTGCTCCTGTGACCGATCCCGCCCTTTCCGAGGTCAAGGCCGCCGCCCGCAAGGCGGCCTTCGCCCGCCGCAAGGTGGCTTTCGATGCCGGCCATCCCGCGCCCGCCGCCCATCTGCGCGCGGTTCTGGCGGGCCATCGTGGCGTGCCGCTGTCGGGCTACATGGCGATGCGCAGCGAGATCGACCCGACGCCCGCGATGGAAGAGGCGGCAGGCCACGGCCCCGTCGCCGTCCCCGTCATCATCGGCAAGGGCCAGCCCCTGCGCTTTCGGCGCTGGGAGCCGGGATGCGCGCTGATCGACGGCCCGTTCGGCGCGCTGATCCCCGCGGCGGGCGACTGGGTCGTGCCCAAGATCCTGATCGTGCCGCTTGTGGCCTTCGACCGACGCGGCGGGCGGCTGGGCTATGGTGGCGGGTTCTACGACCGCACGCTCGAAGCGCTGCGCGCCCAGGGCCCCGTGCTGGCCATCGGCTTTGCCTGGTCCGCACAGGAGGCCGCGCAACTGCCGCTCGAGCCGACAGACCAGCGGCTTGACCTGATCGTCACCGAAGCAGGCGTGATCGAGCCGGAGGCCGACCCCCCTTCAGGCGCGCGCTGACCGAGGCACCCGGGGGCACCCCGGCCGTCACTAGGTTGCGGCCCGGCAAGCTAGAGCCGGGCGCGAAAGGCACGCCGCAGGGTGTCGTCGTAATGCACAAGTGTCGGGCCCTTGCGGGTGGCGGCCTCTGCCAGCGCCTCGGCCAGCGCCTCGGGTGTCTCGACCCCGGTCACCGCCCAGTTCGAGGCCCGCGCGATGGCGGCCAGGTCGGGCGTGAAGATGTCGACCCCGATGGGCGGCACGTTCTGCGCGACCATGGATGACTTGATCTCGCCATAGCCCTTGTTGTCGTAAAGCAGCAAGATCACCTGTGCCTCGGCCTCGACCGCACTGGCCAGTTCGCCCAGGCAGAACTGCAGCCCGCCATCCCCCATCGGCGAAACGACCGTCCCCGAGCGCGCTAGCGATGCCCCGATCGCGGCCGGCAGCCCGTAGCCCAGCGTGCCGTAGCCCGTTGCCGAATTGCCGTAGCCGCCGGGCCAGGCGGGGCAGAAGCCCAGATTGCCGGCATAGGTGCATTGCGTCGAATCGCCCAGGATCATCGCCTCTGGAAGGGTGTCGCGGACCAGATCGAGCAGCGCCAGATCGCCGCGCATCGGGCGTTCCAGTTCCGCAAGCCCTGCCTGCGCCGCAGCCGTCCGCGCGGCACCATCGCCCGCCGGGCGGGCCGCGCTCGCCTCGAGCAGCATCTCGGCCGTG
>JAFIEN010000450.1 GCA_020832515.1 Rubellimicrobium sp.
GCCCCGCGCCTTTGCGCATCAGCGCCCCTTTCCCATTGCCGGTGCGGGTGCGTTATCTCTGATCATGAGCAAGCCCGCCG
The DNA here is from genome assembly GCA_020832515.1 of Rubellimicrobium sp. GTDB lineage: Bacteria > Pseudomonadota > Alphaproteobacteria > Rhodobacterales > Rhodobacteraceae > JAFIEN01. Next base: position 81 of record JAFIEN010000450.1, read on the forward strand.
ACAATCCCGCCGACCCGTTCAAGAAGGCACTCGCCGATGCGACCCGCGTGCTGGCGGACGATCCTGACCTGACCGTCAGCTACAGCGTCGATCCGCCGGGACAGAGTGCCGACACCGTCCGCCTGCCGCAGGTCAGCCGGCGCATGACCCGCGACGAGGTGTTGCTTGCGCGGGGCACGGCCGACTCGTTCGCGCTGCGCCACCGCTATCACGACGATGCGGTCGCCGCGCGCTATTGCCCGCAGGGCACGCTTGCGCGCGAAATCTTTGAGGCGATGGAGACCGCGCGGGTCGAGGCGGTGGGCGCACGTCACATGCCCGGCACGGCGGGCAATATCGACGCAAGGATCGCCTCCGAGGCGCGGCGCAAGGGCTATGACCAGATCCGCGAGGCGGCCGATGCGCCGCTTGCGACCGCCGCCGGCTATCTGATCCGGCAGATGGCCACGGGGCGTGACCTGCCGCAAGGCGCGGACAATGTGCTCGATCTCTGGCGCGGATTTCTTGAGGAGCATTGCGGGGATCGGCTTGAGGGCCTCGAGGCGGTGCTGTCGGACCAGCGCGAATTTGCAAAATTCGCGCGCGGCCTGATCGCGGATCTGGGCTATGGCGACCAGCTGGGCGATGACCCCGATACCGAGGACGACGACCGCGAGGACGAGGCCGAAGAGGGCACGGACGATCAGGACGAACCCGAAAGCCAGGGCGAGGACGACAGCGACGAGTCCGAGGCAAGCCCCGAGCAAAGCCAGGAGTCCCAGCAAGACGACAGCCAGGCCCAGGTCAGCATGGAGGACGAGGCCGACAGCGACGCGATGGACGAGGCCGAGATGCCCGAGGGCGAGGCCCCGCACGAGCCGCCCGCACCCGCGCCCGCCTCGGAGGCCGATCCGCTTTACCGCGTCTTCCGCAGCGATTTCGACGAAGAGGTCGCGGCACAGGATCTGGCCGAACCGGCCGAACTGGAACGTCTGCGCGCCTATCTCGACCAGCAGCTCGACCCGCTGAAGGGCGCGGTCTCGCGGCTGGCCAACAAGCTGCAGCGCCGCCTGCAGGCCCAGCAAAGCCGCAGCTGGGAATTCGACCGCGAGGAAGGGATCCTCGATGCCGGCCGGCTGGCGCGGATCGTGGCCAATCCGACGACGCCACTGTCCTTCAAGGTCGAGAAGGACACCGAATTCCGCGACACCTGCGTGACGCTGCTTCTGGACAATTCCGGCTCGATGCGGGGGCGGCCGATCTCGATCGCGGCGATCTGTGCCGATGTGCTGGCGCGCACGCTGGAACGCTGCGCCGTGAAGGTCGAGATCCTGGGCTTCACCACCAAGGCTTGGAAAGGCGGCCAGAGCCGCGAAAAATGGCTGGCCGAGGGGCGGCCGGCCCAGCCGGGGCGGCTGAACGACCTGCGCCACATTATCTACAAGAGCGCCGATGCACCCTGGCGGCGCACGCGCGAGAATCTGGGCCTGATGATGAAAGAGGGCCTGCTGAAGGAAAATATCGACGGCGAGGCGCTGGAATGGGCGCATCGGCGGATGCTGGCACGGCGCGAGGCGCGCAAGATCCTCATGGTGATCTCGGATGGGGCGCCGGTGGACGATTCCACCTTGTCGGTCAATGCGGCCAACTATCTGGAAAAGCACCTGCGCGACGTGATCGGGATGGTCGAAAAGCGTCGCGCGGTCGAACTGATCGCCATCGGCATCGGCCATGACGTAACGCGCTACTACCAGCGGGCGGTGACGATTACCGATGTCGAGCAACTGGCCGGTGCCATGACGGAGCAGCTTGCCGCCCTGTTCGACAACGATCCGCGCAAGCGCGCGCGGGTGCTGGGGATGAACCGCGTGGCATGACGGGCGCAAAAATCTTCGCAGAAGATTTTTCATTCCAAGAGTTTTCGCAGAAAACTCTTGCCCCCGGCCCGGCCGGCCAAAGTTGAAAGGAAACCGATGTTCCAGACATTCGAGGTCACCAGCCGCCCCGAACAGGGCCCGCCGCGCCTCGCCGCGCTGCGGGCAGCCTTGGCCCGGGCAGGCATGGATGCCTGCCTCGTGCCCCATGCCGATGCCTGGCAGGGCGAATACCTTGCCCCCTGCGACGAACGTCTGGCCTGGCTGACCGGGTTCACCGGCTCGGCCGGTTTCGCCGCGATCACCGCGACCGAGGCAGGTGTGTTCATCGACGGTCGCTACAGGCTCCAGGTCCGCGCGCAGGTCGCCCCCGACTTCACCCCGGTGCATTGGCCCGAGGTCAAGCTGGGCGACTGGCTGGCCGCGCGTTTGGCCGAGGGCAGCAAGATCGCATATGATCCCTGGCTTCACACGATCGACGAGGTCGAGACGCTGGACCGCAGGCTTGCCCCCGGGGGCATCACGCTGGTCCCCGCACCCGACCCGATCGCTCCGCTCTGGACCGATCGCCCAGCCCGCCCCGATGCGCCCTTAACCGCCAGGCCGCGGGGTTTT
>JAFIEN010000451.1 GCA_020832515.1 Rubellimicrobium sp.
CGTTCCGGCGATCCGGGACAAGATGGATGCGCTGATGCGCGTGGGGCTGGGCTATGTCAAGGTCGGCCAGCAGGCGACGACCCTGTCAGGGGGCGAGGCGCAGCGGGTGAAACTGTCGAAGGAGTTGTCGCGCAGGTCCACCGGGCGGACGCTCTATATCCTGGATGAGCCCACGACGGGGCTTCATTTCGAGGATGTACGCAAGCTCCTGGAAGTGCTGCACGAGCTGGTGGATCAGGGCAACACGGTCGTGGTGATCGAGCACAATCTGGATGTGGTGAAGACCGCCGACTGGGTGATCGACATCGGGCCCGAAGGGGGCGATGGCGGCGGCAGGATCGTGGCGGTCGGCACGCCGGACGAGGTGGCTGGCGTCGAGGCCAGCCATACGGGCCGATATCTCAAGCCGCTGCTGGAAAAACGCCGGGTCGCGGCCGAGTAGGGCGGGGTTCACCCCGCCACACCGGTCACCAGACTGCCCGCGCGAGTGCAGCCCGCGCGAAATCACAATGGCCGCGTCAGCTTTCGGTGGCCGGGGCAAGCGCGGCGTGGGGCGGGGTGAACCCCGCCCTACATCACGTCGGCAAGTACCCGTGCCGTCAGGACTTGTCGCCCTGATTGGTCGAATAGCCCAGAACCTTGTACAACAGGCAGCTGCGCATCACACCGGTTGCCAGCACGATGGCGCCAACCAGAAGATACAGCCAGCTCCAGCTGCCGCTGGTCATGAAGAACGCAAGGATCAGCAATACGCCGACGGCGATGCGGATGATGCGGTCGGTGTTTCCGACATTGGTCTCGAACATGGAGTTCTCCTCTCCCGATCCTGGTGACACTGTCGGGTGACAGGCATCTCACACTCCCTTGACATTGTATCGGATGCTGCAGATGCAATGCGCAAGACCCGAATGATCTGGGAAATGTGATTTGCCGCGACTGTCAGGCAGGTGTCAGCCGCCGTCAAGGCGCGGCGAGGCCAAGATCGCGCCCCGCCAATCCCAGCAGGTCGAGCGCGTCCCGTTCGTTTTCCATGACGACAGCCGTGATCGGTCCGGCCCCTTCCCAGGATTTCAGCACCATGTTCACAGCCCGGAGCGAGAGCGGGCTGTCCGCCAGATAGACGACGAAGGGCGTGCCATCCGGCTGCAGGACATACTCGGCGACGCGCGCCTGAAACGCCAGGAACGATGGGTAGTCCGTCTCGATCGCCTCGATCGCGCGGAAATCCGCAAGATGGCGGAAATGCGGGCGGAAGTCGGGATGGTCCGCAATCGCCTTGATCGCGACCAGGGACTCGTCATAGCCGGCGGTTCCGGTATAGCGGACATGGACCAGGCCGAATTCCGGCAGCAGGCGCCACGTGACCGCCATCCTGCAGCTGGTCCGCCGTCAGATGTCCGGGCCCGAAGGCCCGGCCATGGATCCTGGCGCATTGACCGCCAGGGTCATTCCATCGCCTTGAAATTGAAGGCAGACCCTTCCTTGATCCCCGAGGGCCAGCGCGAGGTGACCGTCTTGGTCCGCGTGTAGAAGCGGAAGGCATCCGGCCCGTGCTGGTTGAGATCGCCGAAGACCGATTTCTTCCAGCCGCCGAAGGTGTGATAGGCCAGCGGCACCGGGATCGGCACGTTGATGCCGATCATGCCCACATTGACACGGGCCGCGAAATCGCGCGCGGCATCTCCGTCGCGGGTGAAGATCGCGGTGCCGTTGCCGTATTCGTGATCCATGGCAAGCTTGAGCGCTTCCTCATAGGAACCGGCGCGCACCGTCGACAGGACCGGGCCGAAGATCTCTTTCCGGTAGATCTCCATGTCGGGGGTCACATGGTCGAAGAGGTGCGGGCCGACGAAGAACCCGTCCTCATAGCCCTGCAGCCTGAAGTTGCGGCCGTCGACGACCAGCTTCGCCCCGGCCTCGACCCCGCTTTCGACGAGGCGAAGGATGTTGGCCTTGGCGGCGGCCGTCACCACGGGGCCGTAATCCACATCCTTGCCGGCGGTATAGGGGCCGACCTTCAGCTTCTCGATCCGGGGGATCAGCTTCTCGATCAGGCGGTCGGCGGTCTCGTCGCCCACCGGAACAGCGACCGAGATCGCCATGCAGCGTTCGCCCGCAGCGCCATAGCCCGCACCGACAAGCGCGTCGGCGGCAATGTCCATATCGGCATCGGGCATGATGATCATGTGGTTCTTGGCGCCGCCGAAGCACTGCACCCGCTTGCCCGCCGCACAACCGCGCGAATAGATGTAATGCGCGATGGGGGTGGAGCCGACGAAGCCGATCGCCTGGATCGTCTCGTTGTCGAGGATCGCGTCCACCGCTTCCTTGTCGCCGTTCACCACTTGCAGGATGCCATCGGGCAGGCCGGCCTCTTTCAGCAGTTCGGCCAGCATCAGCGGCACCGACGGGTCGCGTTCCGACGGCTTGAGGATGAAGGCGTTGCCGCAGGCCAGCGCCGGCGCCATCTTCCACATCGGGATCATGGCGGGAAAGTTGAACGGCGTGATGCCCGCCACCACGCCCAGCGGCTGGCGCATGGAAT
>JAFIEN010000452.1 GCA_020832515.1 Rubellimicrobium sp.
CCCCCCCCCCCCCCCCCCGCCCGCGGAAATTTGGCCAAATTTCCGCCCCCGCCCGTCACGCGCGCAACCGCTCGTTGGCCGGGTCCCACAGCGCGCCATCGCCGCGCACCACCGCCGGAACCCGGGCGCCGAAGATCTCGACCTCGACCCGCGTGCCCGGTTCCGCCAGATCCGGCCGGATCATCCCGAGGCAAACCGAGGCATCCACCCGATAGCCCCAGACCCCGGTCGTCACCTCGCCCACCAGCGCATCCCCCTGCCAGAGGTTCGCCATATAGGGCGCGTCCGCCTCGGTCCCGGCCTCCAGCGTCAGCGCGACGAAGCACTTCGACGGCCCCGCCTCGCGCTCAGCCAGAAGGGCGGCCTTGCCGGGAAACTCCTTCTCCCAGTCGATGAACCGGCCAAGGCCCGCCTGCAGCAGGGTATAGTCGGTGGACAGGTCCCCCTTCCACGCCCGATAGCCCTTCTCGGCCCGAAGCGAATTGAGCGCCCACATCCCGAAGGGCCGCGCGCCCGCCCCCGTCACAGCATCCCAGATCGCGGGCGCGTCACCGGGCGCGCAATGCACCTCCCAGCCCAGTTCGCCCGCAAAGGACACCCGCAGAAGCGCCACGTCGCAATCCGCGACCCGCGTCTCCTGCACCGAGAGCCAGGGCAGGCTCAGGTCGGCCTGCGCCACCGCCCCCAGCACCTCGCGCGCCTTCGGGCCGGTGACGAGCAGGCATTCCACCTCGTCGGAATGATCCGTCACGCTGATCCCCTCGGGCGCCTGCCGCGAAAGCCATTCGGCATCATGCCATTGCGCCACGCCCGCGGTGATCAGGCCCACCTCATCGTCACCATGCACCATCACCGACATCTCGGTCACGATCCGCCCGCGCGCATCGGGGAAATAGGCGAGCCCCACCCGCCCGGCGCGCGGAAGGCGCGAACAGGTGAGGCTGTCGACGAACGCCCGCGCACCTGCCCCCGTGACCTTCAGCCGCGTGAAGCCCGAGATCGCAAGAACGCCCGCATGATCGCGCACCGCCTCGCATTCGGCGCGGATCCGCGCTTTCCACGGGCCCGCGCGGCCCCATGTCCGCGTGGCTTCTTCCGACAGGTCGTCGCCGGGCTGGCTGAACCAGTTCGCGCGTTCCCAGCCGTTGTAGGCGCCGAAGACCGCGCCCGCGGCCTTCAGCCGCGAATGCAGCGGCGACAGGCGCTTGTCCGCGCCTGCGGGCCAGCGGTGCCAGGGGAAATGCATCGCATATTCATGGCCATAGGTCTCGACCGCCTTCGCCTCGGTATAGGCGGGGTCGGCATAGGCGGTATAGCGGCGGGGGTCGCAGGACCACATGTCCCATTCGGTCTGGCCATCGGTCACCCATTCGGCCAGCACCTTGCCCGCACCGCCCCCTTGCGTGATGCCGAAGGTGAAGACGCAGGCCTCATAGGCGTTCCTGACCCCCGGCATCGGCCCCAGGAGCGGCAGCCCGTCCGGCGCGTAGGGGATCGGGCCGTTGATGACCTTGGACACACCCGCTTTTGCCAAAAGCGGGACCCGGGCGCAGGCATCGTCGATATACCATTCGAGGCGCTCCAGATCGTCGGGGTAGAGCTGGAAGCTGAAGTCCGACGGAAACGGATCGGCGGGGTCGACCCAATGGGCGCGGCAGTTGCGCTCGTAGGGGCCAAGGTTGAAGCCGTGCTTTTCCTGCCGCAGGTAGTATGAGCTGTCCACGTCGCGCAGAAGCGGCAGCTTGCCGTTGGCGGCGCTCCATTCCTCGAGCTCGGGCACCTGTTCGGTGGTCAGGTACTGATGGCTCATCGCCACCATCGGCACGGTGCGCCCGCCATAGGGTTTGAACCATTCGCCCACCTTCTGGGCGTAGTAACCGGCGGCATTCACCACCTTTTCGCAGGTGATATCGCCCTTTTCGGTATGGACGATCCACTCGTCTCCCTTGCGCGACACGCCGGTCGCGGGGGTGAAGCGCAGGATCTGCGCGCCCATCATCCGCGCGCCCTTGGCCAGCGCCTGGGTCAGCTGGGCGGGGTCGATATCGCCATCGTCGGGATCGTAGAGCGCGCCTTCGATGTCATGGAGCTCGAGGAAGGGATAGCGGGCGCGGATCTCGTCATGGCCGATGAGCGAAAGGTCCATCCCCTGCGCGCGGCCCATGCCCATGGCGCGGGCGAACTCCTGCATCCGTTCCTTCGAATGGGCCAGCCGGATCGAGCCGGTGACATGGTAGTTCATCGGGTAGTCCACCTCCTCGGCGAGGCGGCGGTAGAGCGAGAGCGAATAGCGCTGCATGTTCATCACCGCCCAGGAGGTGCTGAAGGACGGGCAGTTGCCCGCCGCATGCCAGGTGCTGCCGGCGGTGAGTTCGTTCTTTTCGAGCAGCACGCAGTCGGTCCAGCCCGCCTTGGCGAGGTGGTAGAGCGCCGAGACGCCGACGACGCCGCCGCCGATGATGACGACGCGGGCTGTGGTGGGGAAGTCGGACATGGATCACCTCGGTCGGTCTGGTGGAAGCGGGAGCGGGGGGGGGGGGGG
>JAFIEN010000453.1 GCA_020832515.1 Rubellimicrobium sp.
GCTGCCCCTATGCCCAGCTTGTCCAGCGCGCCGCCGATATCGACTGGCGTGCGCTGGACGGGATCGGCGCGCTTGGCCTGACCGCGGGGGCCAGCGCCCCCGAGGTGCTGATCGAAGAGGTGATCGACGCCTTCCGGGCGCGATACGACGTGACGGTGGAACCGGTCGAAACGGCGAAAGAGACGGTCGAATTCAAGGTGCCGAGGGTCCTTCGGGAACCGGCATGAGACAGATCCCGCCCACCGCACTTGTCCTTGGCCTTGCGGGCCTGATCCCCTTCCTCTGGGGCATGGCCACGATCCTGAGCCCCGAGCTGGCCACCTGGGGCCAGCGCATGATCGGTGCGCGCTTTGTGGGCCCCTATGTGCAGCTGTTCTACGGCAGCCTGATCCTGTGCTTCATGTCTGGCGTGCTCTGGGGCTTTGCAACCATGGCCACGGGCGCGCTGGGGGCCTGCGGCTATGGGGTCTCGGTCCTGCCGGTGTTGTGGGTCCTGTTCGTCGGGGGCGAAGGCGCGGGGTCGACCGCGCTCTTCCTCACGATCGGCTTTGCGGGGCTTCTGATCCTCGACTGGTATTTCTGGCAGGCCCGGCTCGCGCCGCCGTGGTGGATGCATCTGCGCGTTCTTCTGACCGCGCTGGTGGTGGCCAGTTTCCTGCCGATGATCCTCTGATGCCCGAACTTTTCGCCTACACCGACGGCGCCTGTTCCGGCAATCCGGGCCCGGGCGGCTGGGGTGCCCTGCTGATCGCGCGCGAGGGCGGGGACGTGGTCAAGACCCGCGAACTCAAGGGCGGGGCACCGGACACGACCAACAACCGGATGGAACTCCTGGCCGCCATCGCCGCGCTTGAAGCGCTCGAACGGCCCTCGACCATCACCGTCGTCACCGACAGCGCTTATGTGAAAAGCGGGATCACGGAATGGATCGGCGGCTGGAAGCGGCGGGGCTGGCGCTCCTCCACCGGCAAGCCGGTCAAGAACGAAGAGCTCTGGAAGCGCCTCGAGGCGGCCGCCGCGCGTCACAAGGTGACGTGGGAATGGGTCAAGGGCCATGCCGGCCACCCCGAAAACGAACGCGCCGACGAACTTGCCCGCGCAGGCATGGAGCCATTCAAGCCCGCCCCGGCGCGCCAGACCGACACGCCCCACCACCAGCGCCCGTCTGGCCCCGATTGATCCGGATCAGTGCGCGCAGACCCCGGTCAGGGCACAGAATTGCCGCATGGACCAGCCCCTGCCCACCGATCTGAGCGCCTTCCTGCACCTTGGCGTCGCCCTGGCGATCGGGCTTCTGGTCGGCCTTGAACGCGGCTGGAGGGGCCGCGATCTCGAAGAGCACGGCCGCGCGGCGGGCTTTCGCACCTACGGCCTTGCCGGGCTGCTGGGCGGGATCAGCGGATCGCTCGCCGGCGTGGCAGGTGGCGTGGTCCTTGCGGCATCGCTTCTGGCCTTCGCCGCGGCCTTCACCCTCTTTCACTGGCGCGAGGCCGAGCGCTACCAGGCTGTCAGCGTCACAAGCGTGATCGCGGGTCTGGCCACCTTCGGTCTGGGCGCGCTGGCCGTGATCGGCCCGGTCGAGCTTGCCATCGCGGGCGCCGTGGCGATGACCGTGCTGCTGTCGCTGCGCGAAACCCTGCACGGCTGGGTTGCCCGCCTGACATGGGAAGAGCTGCGCGCCGTCCTCACACTCCTCGTGATGACCTTCCTGCTCCTGCCGATCCTGCCCGACCGGCCCATCGACCCGTGGCAGGCGCTCATCCCGCGCGAGATCTGGCTCTACGCGATCCTGATGACGTCGCTTTCCTTCGCAGGCTATGTCGCCGTGCGGCTGATGGACCCGCGCCTCGGCATCCTGGTGACCGCGGCGGCCGGTGGCCTGGCCTCATCGACCGCGACGACGCTGACCTTCTCGCGCCTCGCCGCCGGGCCGCGCCTTCCGCGCAATACTGTCAGCGTGCTGGCCGCTGGCGTGCTGGTCAGCAGCAGCGTGATGCTGGCCCGTGTGGGCGTCGTAACCAGCCTGCTCAACCCGGCGATCTTCGCCACAATTCTCCTGCCGCTCATGGCCGGGATCGTGAGCATGCTCGCGGGCGCTGCCGCCCTCATCTTCCTGCGCGCGGGCGATACACCCGATGCCCCCGACCTGGGCATCACCATCGACAACCCGCTCGCCATCGGCAGTTCGCTTCGCCTCACCGCCTTCATCGCGGCTGTCACCCTCGCCGCCCGGATCGTGAAGGATGCCTTCGGCGAGAGCGGCCTCTACAGCGTCGCGGCGGTCTCGGGGCTTGCGGATGTGGACGCGATCACGATCTCGCTCTCCCGGCTCGAGACCGATACGGCCATCGCCGCCACCGGCATCCTGATCGCCGTCGCCGTCAACACCGCCAGCAAGGCCGTGATGTCCGTCATCGTCGGCGGCCTGCCGATCGGCCTTCGGGTCGGCGTGGTCTCCACCCTCGCCATCGGGGCGGGGCTTCTGGTCCTGGCCTGATCCCCGCATCTTTCGTTGCCAAATATCCTGGGGGGAGGC
>JAFIEN010000454.1 GCA_020832515.1 Rubellimicrobium sp.
AAGGCGGTGTCGTTCCAGCGGTCCGTCGATCTCATGACGGGCGCGCGCGCCTGGGTGATGCTGGCCGAGGGGCCGGAGGCGGAGGTGGATGCCTCGATCACGCGGCAGGCGGGATTCGACCCGGATCTCTGGGTCATCGAGGTCGAGGACCGGACCGGGCGGCATCTGCTTGACCAGCCGGGCCTGGACTGAGGGGCGGGGCGGATGTCGGTGCCGCCGGTCCACTGGACGCAGCTGTCCGGGGTGATGCGCCCGATGCCGCGGGGCGCGGGCGGATGATCGACTGGCGCGACGAAGGCGTGATCCTGTCGGTCCGCCCGCACGGCGAAAGCGCCGCCCTGACCGAGGTCTTTACCGCGACCCATGGCAGGCATGCGGGGCTGGTGCGGGGCGGGGCGGGGCGAAAGCTGGCCCCTGTGCTGCAACCGGGCAGTCAGGTCGAGGTGGTCTGGAAGGCGCGGATCGAGGATCATCTGGGCACCTACACGGTCGAGCCGATCCGGTCGCGGGGCGGGCGTGTCATGGGCGACCGGATCGCGCTTGCCGGCCTGTCGGCGGTCACCGCCCTCCTGTCCGCCGCCCTGCCCGAACGCGAGGCGCATGGACCGCTTTACGACCGGACGGTCGCGCTGCTGGATCTGCTTGGACAGGGCGAGATCTGGCCGCTGGCCTATCTGCGCTGGGAGGTTGCGCTGCTGGCCGAGACGGGCTTCGCGCTGGACCTGACGGCCTGCGCGGTGACGGGCGCGCGTGAGGGGCTGGCCTATGTCTCGCCGCGTACGGGCCGGGCGGTCGCGCGGGATGCGGCGGGTGAATGGGAAAGCCGGTTGCTGCCGCTGCCGCCGGTGCTGCGGGGCGAAGGCGATGCAGGCCCGCAAGAGATCGTGGCGGCGCTGGAGGTCACGGGGTATTTCCTGCGCAACCACCTGATGCGCACGCTGGGCGAGACGGCGCTGGCCCCTGCGCGGGCGCGGCTGATCGAGGTGTTGGTCCGGAGCAGTGGTTAGGCTTCGACGCGCGGGCGGGCCTTGCCCACCCCGTCCGAGCACGGGGCACAGGTGGATGATGCTGCCGGCTCGCGGGGTTCACCCATCCGACCGGGGCGCGGCGCCGGTGGCAGGCGTCGTTCCCGCGCAGGCCATCGGCATTCGCCTGCGCGTGACCCTGCGCGGACTGGCCGTCTGATCCCCCGCACGGGATGTCGCTCTCTCTGCCGGATTGTGCTTGAGCTTTCCCGCGCAGCCTGTTTTCTGGGCGATGAAGACCGCCTGCTTGCCAAGGCCCCCCGATGATCGCGCCCAGGAGCCCCGTCTACCTGTCTCACGCGCCGGTGCCGCGGGTCGAGCATTTTGCCACGCTTGCGGCACTTGAGGCGGCGTTCCGTGGCCTGCTCATGTCCGTCATGCCGCTGATTCTCTATCGCACCTTCAGCGACGGGTCGCTGGTCTCGGCGATCTATCTGGTTGCTGGGCTGGTCTCGCTCTTCTGCGGGATGTTCGTGCCCGCCATCTCGCGGCATGTACCGCGGCGCTGGCTCTTTACACTGTCGGGCGTCCTCTATGTCGCTGGTGTCGGCTTCATCCTGACCGGCCGACCCGAGCTCCGGGCGGTCGGCCTTGTCGTCAACGCCGTGGGCACCGTCACCTTCAACGTCACCCTCTCGGCCTATGTGCTCGACTACATCACCCGGCAGGACCTGGGGCGGAACGAATCGACCCGGATGCTGTTCTCGGCCGCCAGCTGGACGATCGGGCCGGTGCTGGGCGTCGTCCTGCTCAACTGGTGGGAGCCTGCCCCCTTCCTGCTTGCCGGTTTCTTTTCGGTGACGATGGTCGCGGTCTTCTGGCGCCTGCGCCTTGGCAACGGCAAGCAGATCACCCGCGCGCGCGGTCCCGCCCCCAATCCGCTGGCCTATCTGGGGCGGTTCCTTCACCAGCCGCGACTGGTCGCGGGGTGGCTTTTCGCGGTGATCCGGTCCTGCGGCTGGTGGGTCTATGCCGTCTATCTGCCGATCTTCTGCATCCAGAACGGCCTTGGGGAAACACTGGGCGGCCTTGCCATGTCGGCCTCGAACGGGTTTCTGTTCATCACACCCCTCATGTTGCGCCTTGTGCAACGCTGGTCCGTGCGGCGGTCGGTGCGTGGAAGTTTCGCCTTCGTGGGGGTGATGTTCACAGCGGCCTGGCTGGCGGCCCCCTGGCCCCTTCTGTCGGTCGGGCTGCTGTTCCTGGGATCGGTCGGTCTGATCATGCTGGATGTCTGCGGCAGCCTGCCGTTCCTCATGGCCGTCAAGCCCTCCGAACGGACCGAGATGGCGGCCGTCTATTCCAGCTTCCGCGACATCTCGGGCATCCTCACCCCGGCGGTGGCGGCGCTTGTCCTCATGGTCTCGCCCGTGGCCGGGCTTTTCGCGGCGGCGGGCGGGGGCATGTTCGCGGCCTGGGCCGTGGGGGGGGCGGGGGCGACCCCGCGGGGGGGGGGCCCAAAGCCCCCGCGCGCCCGCGGCCGGGCGCGCCCCCCCCCGGG
>JAFIEN010000455.1 GCA_020832515.1 Rubellimicrobium sp.
GGGCGGGGTTCACCCCGCCACTTGCGGAACGGGGGCGGGGTCAACCCCGCCCTACTTGCACCGGCGCCGGTTAGGCGTTAACTGCGGCGGTGCTACAGGGGTATAGCTCAGTTGGTAGAGCGGCGGTCTCCAAAACCGTAGGTCGCGGGTTCAAGTCCTGCTGCCCCTGCCAGACTTTCCGTGCGTGTGCTCCGGATCCCCGTAGCAGTTGAAGCCGGAGTGTCGGCGACATATTTGACCGGGCAGGGTGATTGACCTGGATCCCGGAATGAGGAAATCGGATGGCCCGCACCAACCCCGGACAGTTCATCTCGCAGGTTCGCGCGGAAGTGGCGAAGGTCGTCTGGCCGACTCGTCGCGAAGTGACCACGACGACGATCATGGTGGCGCTTCTCGCCGCGACCGCAGCGCTGTTCTTTTCGCTTGTCGATATCGCGATCCGCTGGATCCTTACCGGGACGCTCAATCTGTTCGGATCGTGAAGTCCGTTCGGCTCGTGGGGATCGGGGCCGGGTTGCAGTCGACTTCGCCCGGGGCTTGTCATCGGTGTGGCGCTGCTGTAGGCCACCGCGACATCCAATAGGCGTGCGGCGAATCGGGTTGCACGCCGTTTTGCGTTTTGATGCGCGGTGGTTGTGGGCAGGTACCGGAGCAGGGCCTGTGGAACTGGAATTATCCGGCCTATCGCCGGGCACGACGGGGTAGCGGAAAAGATGGCGAAGCGCTGGTACTCGGTCTCGGTTCTCTCGAATTTCGAGAAGAAGATCGCAGAACAGATCCGCACCAAGGTTGCAGAACAGAGCCTGGGCGACCAGATCGACGAGGTCCTGGTTCCGACCGAAGAGGTGATCGAGGTCCGCCGCGGCAAGAAGGTTCAGGCCGAGCGGCGGTTCATGCCGGGTTATGTTCTTGTTCATATGGAGATGTCGGACGAAGGGTATCATCTGATCACCTCCATCAACCGGGTGACGGGGTTTCTTGGGCCACAGGGAAAGCCCATGCCGATGCGCGATGCCGAGGTGAACGCGATCCTGAACCGGGTGCAGGAGGGCGAGGAAAGTCCACGTACCCTCATCCATTTCGAGATCGGCGAGAAGGTGAAGGTCAACGACGGACCGTTCGAGGATTTCGACGGCATGGTCGAGGAAGTGGACGAAGACAACCAGCGCCTCAAGGTGACGGTGTCGATCTTCGGCCGGGCAACGCCGGTCGAACTGGAATTCACGCAGGTCTCGAAGCAGGCCTGACGGGAACGGCCCCCGAGGGGGCCCGTGGGAGGTTGGGGGGCCGCGGCCACCGGACCGGACCACGCAACGAAGGCTTGGCCGGGCGCGCCCGGGGCAAGCGTTGGTAGGGCGGGGTTCACCCCGCCGTGAGAAAGAAGGAGAGGCCGCATGGCCAAGAAGATCGTCGGGCAGCTCAAGCTGCAGATCAAGGCGGGGCAGGCGACCCCGTCCCCTCCGGTGGGTCCCGCACTGGGCCAGCGGGGGATCAACATCATGGAATTCTGCAAGGCTTTCAACGCGAAGACGGCCGACCTCGAGCAGGGTGCGCCCACCCCCGTCCTGATCACCTATTATCAGGACAAGTCCTTCGCGATGGACATCAAGACGCCGCCTGCGTCCTATTATCTCAAGAAGGCGGCCGGGCTGAAGCCGGTGGGCAAGCGCAACCGTGCCAAGGGATCGGCCAAGCCGGGCAAGGAACAGGCCGGGACTGTCACCATGGCGCAGGTGCGCGAGATCGCTGAGGCGAAGATGCGTGACCTGAACGCGATCGATATCGAAGGCGCGATGCAGACGATCCTTGGCTCGGCCAAGTCGATCGGCATCGAGGTGAAGGGGTAAGGGCATGGCAAAGAACGGAAAACGTATCCGCGCCGCACGCGAGGCCTTCGCCGGCAAGGATGGCCTGAAGCTGGGTGAGGCGGTGGCCCTCGTCAAGGCGAATGCCGTCGCGAAGTTCGACGAAACGGTCGAGGTGGCGCTGAACCTGGGTGTCGACCCGCGCCATGCCGACCAGATGGTCCGCGGCTCGGTCAACCTGCCGAACGGCACCGGCAAGACGGTGCGCGTGGCGGTGTTTGCGCGGGGCGACAAGGCCGATCAGGCCCGCGCCGCCGGTGCGGATATCGTCGGTGCCGAGGACCTGATGGAAACGATCCAGTCGGGCAAGATCGAGTTCGACCGCTGCATCGCCACGCCGGACATGATGCCGATCGTGGGTCGTCTGGGCAAGATCCTGGGTCCGCGGAACCTGATGCCGAACCCCAAGGTGGGCACGGTGACGCCCGACGTTGCCGAGGCCGTGACAGCGGCCAAGGGCGGGCAGGTGCAGTTCAAGGTCGAGAAGGCGGGCGTGATCCATGCCGGCGTCGGCAAGGCGTCTTTCGATGCCGCCAAGCTCGAGGAGAATATCCGCGCGCTGGTCGATGCGGTGAACCGGGCCAAGCCGACGGGGGCGAAGGGGACCTATATGAAGAAGGTCTCGATCTCGTCGACGATGGGGCCGGGCGTCTC
>JAFIEN010000456.1 GCA_020832515.1 Rubellimicrobium sp.
TGCCACCACCGCAAGGTCGTGGGCAACGAAGAGGCAGGCCGTGCCACGGGTCCGGCACAGGTCGCGGATGAGCCACAGAACCGCAGCCTGGACCGAGACATCGAGCGCGCTCGTCACCTCGTCGCACAGGATCACCTCGGGTTCGGCGGCAAAGGCGCGGGCCAGGGCCACGCGCTGGCGCTGGCCGCCGGACAATTGCCCGGGCACGCGTTCAAGCAGCTCCGGGTCGAGGCGCACATCCGCAAGCAGGCGGCGCGCCCGCGTCTCGACCTCGCGCGGGGCTGCGTCGAAATAGAGGCGCAGCGGCTGGGCGAGGATTTCGCGCACGCTCTGGCGCGGATTGAGCGAGGCGTCGGGGTTCTGGAAGACCATCTGGACCCGGCGCAGCGCAGACCGGTCGCGCGTCCCGGCGGAAAGCGGCAAGGGCCGTCCGTCAAAGCCGATCCGCCCGCCACTGGCCGGCCAGAGACCCGCCACCGCGCGCAGGATGGTGGACTTGCCGCTGCCGGATTCGCCGACAAGGCCCAGAATCTCGCCGCGGCCAAGCTCGAGCGAGATGCCCGAGACCTCGGGGGCGGGGCCGGGGCGCCCGAACAGCCTGTCGGACCAGCGTCTTTTGCCATAGCGCACCTCGAGAGCGTCGAGCGTGAGGATGGGCGGGCCTTCATCGCGGACCTTGTCGTGCGACGGCGGAAGCGGCTCTGGCGGAGATGCAGGCAGGGGCGCCGGCTCGGGCGCGAAACAGGCGACGGCACCGTCCGCAGGCGCGTCCTGCGCGAGCGACGAAAGCGGCGGGCGGGCTGCACAGGCTGCATGACGACGGGCACAGCGGGGCGCGAAGGCACAGCCCGGGCCGGTCGCGGGCGGGCCCTCGGGCGCGGGGCGCGGCAGGCCGGGCCGGTCAAGACGAGGGACCGAGGCCAGAAGCGCCCGTGCATAGGGATGGGCGGGGCGCGCGATCAGCGCCTCGGACGGGCGTTCCTCGACGATGCGCCCGGCATACATCACGTCGATCCGCCGCGTAAGGCGCCCAAGCACCGCGACATCATGGCTGACGCAGATCATGGCCATCCCGGTCTCGCGCCGCAGATCCTCGAGCAGGGAAAGGATGGCCGCTTGCGTCGTCACGTCCAGCCCGCTGGTCGGTTCGTCCAGAAGCAGCAGCTTCGGCCCGCAGGCCAGCGCCATGGCAATGGCGACCCGCTGCAACTGACCCCCCGACAATTCATGCGGAAAGCGCGCACCGATCCGGTCGGGCTCGAGCAGGCGCACGCGGGCGAAGAGTGCCGCGACACGCGCCTCGATCCCCTCGGGCGGACTCATGCCGTGAACGGTCAGCGCCTCGGCCAGTTGCGCGCCGACCCGCTGGGTCGGTGTCAGCGACAGGCCCGCACTTTGCGGCACCATCGCGACCACCCGCCCGCGCAGCGCCCGCAGCGCCTCGGGCGGGGCACGGCCCATGGCGACGCCCTCCACCGTGACCCCGCCCCCGGCGATCCGCAGCCCCGGCCGCACGATCCCCATCAGGGCCAGAAGCAGGGTGCTTTTCCCGCAGCCGGACTCCCCGGCCAGCCCCAGCGTCTCGCCAGGCGCGAGGGCGAAGGACACATCCTCGACCACCGGCATCTCCTGGCCATGGGCATCGACCCGCAGCCGTTCGACGGACAGAAGGCTCATGCCGCGCGCGCCCGTGCCTGCCGGTCGACGCCCAGCGCCTTGGCGAAGGCATCGGCCGACAGGTTCACCCCCACGATCAGCGTGGACAGCATCGCCATCGGCCAGAGCACCGTCCAGGGTGCAAGCTGCATCATCCCCCGCCCGTCGGCGATCATCAGGCCCCAGTCGGGCGTGGGCGGGGCGACGCCAAGGCCAAGGAAGGACAGCGAGGCGATGCCCAAGAGGATCCAGGACCATTGCATCGCGCCCTGCACGGCAAGGCTGTCGCGCACATTAGGCAGGATCTCGCGCCGCAGGATCGTCCAGCGCCCCTCGCCGCGCAGCTGGGCGGCAAGGACGAAATCGCGCGCGACGAAATCCAGCGCCGCCGCCCGCGCGATATAGACCACCGACAGCCCGTAGGAAAAGCCAAGGACCGGCATCAGCGCCCGCGCCCCCACCCCAAGGCCCGCGACGAAGATCATCACCATGAGCACCCATGGGATGGACATCATGGCATCCACGATCCGCATCAGATAGGAATCCGTCCGCCCCCCCACCAGCGCCACGAACAGGCCCAGCGCCGTCCCCCAGATCATCGCGACGACCGTGGAAAGCGTGGCGATCAGCATCGCCTCGCGCCCGCCCAGCATGGTGCGCGACAGAAGATCCCGCCCCAGCCGGTCGGTGCCGAAAGGATACTCGCGGCTGGGCGGTTGCAGCATGTTGGCCACGGATTGCGCCGTGGGATCATGCGGGATGATGGCGGGGGCCAGCAGGGCCAGCACCACATGGGCAATTACCAGCACCACCCCGATCGCGCCCGAGGGTTGCGACATAACCCGGCC
>JAFIEN010000030.1 GCA_020832515.1 Rubellimicrobium sp.
GCCTTCTCGGTCGAGGACATGATGAACTCGACCGAGGACCAGATCGCAGCACATTCCGAGACGGTCCGCGCCCGGCTGGCCGAAATCCACGAGACGCTCAGGATCGACTTTCCGGTCTATGTCCTGTTCACCAAGGCCGATCTGATCGCGGGGTTCCGCGAATACTTCAGCAGCTTCAACGTCAACCGCCGCAAGGCTGTCTGGGGCGTCACCTTCCAGACAAGGGACCGCAAGGCCCAGACCTTCGATCAGGTCGCGCCCGAGTTCGACCGCCTCGTCTCGCGCCTGTCGGACGAGGTGATGGACCGCCTGACCGAGGAACCCGACGGGATCAGCCGCATCGCCATCTTCGGTCTGCCGGGGCAGATGGCGCTTCTGCGCGACAATGTGACCGATTTCCTGCGCCGCGTCTTCGAACCAACCCGCTACAAGACGAATGCGATCCTGCGGGGCTTCTACTTCACCTCGGGCACGCAGGAAGGCACGCCCATCGACCAGGTCCTGGGCGAGATGTCGCGCAACAACCCCGCCATGCCTGCGGGGTTTTCTCCGTCCTTCATGTCGGGTCAGGGAAGGAGCTTCTTCCTGCACGACCTTCTGCGCCGGGTGATCTTTGTCGAACGCGACTGGGTCTCGCATGATATCCGCGCCGTGCGCCGCAGCGCGATCCTGCGGGGGATGGCGCTGACCATCATCGCGCTGGCCACTGTCGGCCTCATGGCCGGGTTCGGCTTCAGCTTCTGGCAGAACCGCGAACTGGTGATGGCCGCCACCTCGGAATCCGCCCGCTACGCCCGCGAAGCCCAGGACGAGATCGCCCGGACCGAGATCGACGACCCGTCGCTCGATACCGTGCTGCCCTATCTCGAGCGGTTGCGGATGATGCCTACGGGCTATGGGGCCGATGTCGCGGCGGGGATCGTGCCTTGGTCCGGCTTCGGCCTGAACCAGAGCGCGACGATCCAGGCGGCCGCCCGACAGGCCTATGGCGACGCGCTGGAACAGATGCTGCGGCCCCGGCTGATCCTTGACGTGGAAAGCCGCCTCCAGCGCATCCGCAACGAAGGCGACCCGGCCGAGATCTACCGCGCGCTCAAGGTCTACATGCTTCTGGGCGGGCGCGAGGGACGGACCGATGACGCCGCCATCCAGACCTATTTCGAAGAGATCTGGCGCGATATCCATACCGGCATAGACGGGCTTGACCGGCGCGAGCAGCTTTCACGCCATCTGGCCGCGATGCTGGAACTGGACGGCGACCGCGACGTGGCGATCCCGCTTGACGGTCAGCTGATCGCCAATGCGCGGCAAAGCATCGTTCTGATGTCCGTGGCCGATCAGGCATATGCCCTGCTGCTGGACCGGGCCCGGGCGGCCAACCTGCCCGATTTCAACCTTGCCGAACAGGTCGGCAACGGCGCGACGACCGTCTTCACCACGACCGACGGAAGCGATCTGTCCGCCCTGCATGTGCCCGGTTTCTATACCTACGAAGGGTTCTGGGGCTTCTTCCTTGGCCAGCTTGCCGAGGTGCGCAGCGGGCTCGAGGCGGACAAATGGGTGCTGGGCGATCAGGCCGACCGGGTGGATTTCGACGCCCAGCTTGCGGGCCTGGATCAGGCGCTGCAGGCGCGCTACCGGCAGGACTTCGTCGCTGCATGGAACGACATGCTGGGCCGGATTGCCCTGACCAACCTTGCCTCGGACCCGCCGTCCTATGACATCCTTGCCGTGGCCAGCGCACCCTTCGCCTCGCCCATCCTCAAGCTGGTCGAACTGGTCTCGGCGGAAACGACACTGACGGCCGAGCTTGCGCTTTACGACGACATCTCGCCCGAGTCGCTGGCCGCCGCCGCAGCGGGGGGCGGATTGCTCGGGGATATCTCGGACAGCGTGACGTCGCGGTTCCAGCAGCGGTCCTACGGGGTGCAGCGGATCCTTGTCGATGCGCTGCTCAACAGCGGCAAGGCGCAGGATCGCGTCAGCGGCAGCACCAATTCGCTTCTGCGCCCGATCGAGGCGATCGAGAACGAATTCACCGACTGGCATGTCCTGATCGAGGGTCAGGTCGGCCAGCGACCCATCGACGTCGTGCTGCTGGACCTTGCCGCCGTCCGCGACAACCTGCGCCTTGGCGAGACGAACCCGGCACAGTCGGCAGCGCTCCTGCCGCAGCTTCTCAGCAACCTGACGCGCAACAATTCGCGCCTTCCGGCCGTCGTGCGGAGTTTCGTGAACAAGGCGGAAGGGGATTTCCGCAACATCGCCTCGAATGCGACGCTCGAACAGATGGAGCGGGCGCTGTCCAACGACATCACCTTCAACTGCCGCGAGAACATCAAGGCCCTGTTCCCGTTCAGCCGCACCGACCGCCAGGTCGCCCCTTCGGAATTCGGCAAGTTCTTCGGGCCGGGCGGCGACATGGATCTTTACTACTCGAACTATCTTGCCGGCCATGTGATCCGCACCGATGACGGGCTTGCCATCGACCCGAACAGCCCGCTGGCCGACATCCTGTCGCCCAATGCGCTGCGCAGCTTCGAACAGGCCGAACGCATCCGCCGCGCCTTCTTCGCCTCGGGGACGACGGTGCCCGAGGTCGCGATCACCGTGACCCATGTCGACAGCCACCCGCTGGTGGAACAGGCCCAGCTCGAAATCAACGGGACGAATGTCATCACGGCCGCAGGCGATCCGCCCCGGTCCCTTGTCTGGCCGGGGCAAGGGGCATCGGTGTCACTCCAGCTCTTTCCGGGGATCGAGGGGGGCAACAACGCGATCCAGTTCCGGGGCGGGGCCTGGGCCATCGTCCAGTTCATGAACAGCGCCGCCTCGCGCCAGATACAGGGCACGACGATGCGCGTGACCTACCAGATCGGCGGGCGCTATGTGACCTATGACCTGGGCTTCAACACCGCCGCCATTCCCTTCACGATGCGAGAGCTTGCGGAATTCGAATGCCCGCAAGGGCTTGGGAACTGACACGGCGATGGGTGCCGTTGCCGCGGTCTATGGAAAACACCCCGATCTGGGTGATTTCCTTGTCGCGGGCCTGGAACCCCCGCTTGCCCGTCTGATCGAGGACTGGCTGAACGGCACGCTGACAGATCTGCGTACCGCATGGGGCGAGGGCTGGCAGCCCGCCTTCGACAGGGGGCCCGCGGTGCGCCTCTGGATCGGGCCGGCACTTGCGGGCGGCACCGGCTTTGCGGGGGTGCTTGTCCCCTCGCGCGATCGGGTGGGACGGCGGTTTCCGCTGGTCGCCGGGATCACCGGGCCGGGCATTGCCCCCCCTTCGGTCGATCCCTCGCAGGGGCTTTACGAGGCGGTCGAGGCCTTCCTTCCCGGCTGGCGTCATGCGGATGCACGGGACGGCGAGGGCGGCGCGGCCGGTGCCATGCGATCCGCGCTCGGGCGGGCACTGGCCGACGTCCTGCCCGGGATCCCTGACGCTGCCGAAGGCAAGGCGGCCGCCTCGGCCGCGCTTTGGGCGCGACATCCGAGGGGCGATGTGGAGCGGCTCTGGTCCGACGCGACGCAGGCCGACCATCATGCGGCAGCACTGTCGCGGGCCTATCTGTGGATCGCGGGCACCCCCGGCAGGACGGGCACTTCCGACGGAGCGGGCACCCCCGAAGAAACGGCGAGAGACACCGCCAAAGCCCCGGCCGCGATGTTCGCGGATGCTCATCTGCCGGGCGCGGGCGTGCTTGGATGGCTTCTGTCCGGGGCACCCGCCCTGCCCGGCCAGGACATGGACGCCACCCCCCCCGCCCATGAGGACGCCGCCAGCCAGGCCCCTTCGGCTCCGCCCGACACCGCCGCCGGGGGCGTTCCGACATGACGGCCGCCCCCCTGTATCAGAGCGGGCATTTCGCCTTCGAGACGGGTGCCGCCACCGATACGGGCTGCGTCCGCGACCATAACGAGGATTCGCATTTCGCCCACCCGGCCTTTGGCCTCTGGCTTGTCGCCGACGGGATGGGCGGGCATGACGCGGGCGATTTCGCCAGCCAGACCATCGTCGCCGAAATGGAAAGCCTGGGGGTTCCGGGGTCCGCCTCCGATCTTCAGGCCCGCTTCCATGAGCGGCTGGATCGTGCACATCGCCGGATCCTTGCCCATTCCCAAAGCCTTGGCGGGGTTACCGTTGGGGCCACCATGGTGGCCCTTGTCATCTTCGAGGAGGGTTATGTCTGCCACTGGTCCGGCGACAGCCGCATCTACCTGTTGCGCGACAGGATGCTGCGCCAACTGACCCATGACCATACCGAGGTCTACGAACTGCTGCGCCGCGGGATGATCACCGCCGCACAGGCCGCCGTCTGGCCAAGGCGGAACGTCATCACCCGGGCGATCGGCGTGTCGCCGCATCCCGAATGTGATATGGTCCATGGCAATGTGATGGTCGGCGACATGTTTCTGCTCTGCTCGGACGGTCTGACGGAACACAATACGGACCAGGATCTTGCTGCCTTTCTTGCAAGCGGCGAACCGGTGCAGGTCATCTGCGACCGCCTGATCGCCCAGACCGTCGCCCGGGGGGCGAAGGATAATGTGACGGCCATGGTGCTGCGCTGCCACGAACCCGCGCCGCCGGTGCCGGACGAAGACTGAGGACGCCGGATTGGCCAACGACACCGAAGACCCACGCCCCAGCGGCGCGCAACCGGGCCCCGGCCCGGACCCTGTTGGCCCCGGCTCCGATCCCTTCGCCCTGCCCGGTTCCGCCCCATCGGAAGAGCGGACGCAGATCGCCCCGCCGATTGGCCGGGGCGGGGACGACGACCAGACCCGCTTCGGCGGATCAATTCCCGGCACGGATGCGGGCGACGACAGACCGCCCCCTTCCGCCGCACCTCCCGCCGGAACGGTGATCGCGGCACCGGCTACCGCCTGGCAGCGGGGCCCGGCCATCGTCGCGCCCGGAACGCTGATCAACAACAATTACGAGGTTCAGGAACTTATCAGCGCGGGCGGCATGGGCGAGGTCTATCGCGGGATCAACCCGCTGACCGGTGACATGGTCGCAATCAAGATCGTCCTGCAGTCGCTGGCCCATGACGAAAAGATCGCGACCCTGTTCCGGCGCGAGGCCCGCGTCCTCTGCCAGCTCTCGGATCAGGCGATCGTGCGATACTACAACTTCGTCCACGATGCCGAGCTTGACCGCTTCTGTCTGATCATGGAGTTCATCGACGGGATCACCCTGCTGGACCATGCCCGGACCGTCGCGCCGCTGACCGCCGCGCAGGCAAAGGGGCTTTTGCGGCGACTGGCGCTTGGCCTTGATCAGGCCCACCGCCGCGAGGTGATCCACCGCGACCTTTCGCCCGACAACGTGATCCTGCGGGGCGGGCTGGTCGAGGATGCGGTGCTGATCGACTTCGGCATCGCAAAAAGCTCGGAACTGGCGGAAAGCACGCTGCACGGGCAGTTGGCCGGCAAGTTCAAGTATATCTCGCCCGAACAGCTGGGCAGTTTCGGGGGCGAGATCGGGCCCCGGACGGATATCTATTCCCTTGCGCTGCTGATCGCGGCGGCGCTGCGGGGCGAGCCGATCGACATGGGCAGCTCGATCCACGAGGCGGTTCACAATCGCCAGCATATCCCCGATCTGTCTGATATCCCCGACGAGCTTCGCCCGATCCTGTCGCATATGCTCGAGCCCGATCCCGCGCTCAGGCCCGCGCGGATGCCCGATGTCGTGGCGATGCTCGACGATCCCGCGCTGATCCCGCCGCACTACGGGGCGGTGGTGCCGATGCCTTTCGGACTTGGCTCCGGCGGGGGGCAGGGGGCGGGTCTTGCCATGCCGCCGGGCCCGCTGCAGCGCCCGCCCGGCGCGGCGGTGACCGGGTCGGGTTCGGGTCTGGGGATCGGGTCCCCCGTCGGCAGCCACCCTCCGGGCCTGTCGATCCCGCCGCTTCAACCCTCGCTGACCGCCACCCCCGGGCGCAAGGCGGCGCGGGGCGGAGCGGGAGGAGCGGTCCGCTTCCTTGTCATCATGGCGCTGCTGGGCGGCGGCGGGTACTACGCCTATTCGCAGGGGATGCTCGATCAGGTCCTGGCCCGGACGGGCCTTGTCACGGACCCCCTTGCCGGGAATGACTTCGCACCGGAAGCAGGCCCGCCGGACGAGGCGCTTTCGGGGACCGACAGTCCGGCAACCGGCACGCCCCTGACCCGCGAAGGGTTTCTTGCCGCTTCCGAAACCGGCCCCTGCACCTATGCAACCCGCGTCGTGGCCGGGGCGGATGCCGGGATGATCGCCGGTTTCGCCACTGGCCCGGGGGCCTTCGAGGCCCTGCCCGGCCAGTATGAAGACGCCTTCTCCGCCCGCCCCGCCGTAACCGAGAAACGCGTGACCGACGCACAGTGCCCCGTCCTGGATCTGGCGCGGCTGGTTCAGGCCGGGCCAGGCGTGCCGCCTGTCCTGACACTCGACAGCGCGGTGATGCCGCCGGGCGGATCCATCGTCGGCCGGTTGAGCGACCGGCGCGGACGGCCTGTCTGGCTGGTTCTGGTGACCGGGTCCGGCGCCGTCTTCAACCTGACCCCGCTTCTGGCCGAACAGGCCGATGGCAGCGCCACGTTCAGCTTTGGCCTTGACCCGGGGGCCAACGGCGATGCGGCCGAACATCTGATCCTTGCACTTGCCTCGGATGCGCCGCTGGTCAGCGCCGCCGCCGCGCCTGACGGGGTGCCCGCCGCCACCCTGATGCCGCTGATCGAGGCCGAGATCGCGGGCCGGCAGGACCGGACAGGTGCTGCGCTTGCGCAGTTCACCCTGGCCGAATAACGGGTGCATGACTGGGCCGAATGACCGGGCCGCGTGACGGGCCGCAAGCCTATCTCACGTCGAAGGGCACAAGGGCGACCGGCACATCCGACCCGACCTCGGCCGCAAGCGCCTCGAAGAAATCTCCGGCAAGCGCACCGTTCAACGCGTCCAGCGTCTCCGGTCGGTGGTCGGTTCCGACCACAAGAAGGATCTGGCTGGTATCGCGGGGCAATCCGGCGCGGGTGAGCGGAACCCGGAACTGTGCCGCGCCCGAGGTGAAGCGCAGATAATCGCCCAGATGCTGCACCACGCCATTGTCGTCGATCAGAAGGGCCGACAGATACAGGCCCGCGCCATTTGCGATCCGCCCGTCCAACTCGGTCCCGCTTTCGATCACCACCTGTTCCAGCCCGATGGCAAGCCGGAAGGCCGGATAGCCCGCACTGGCGCGAACAAAGGTCAGCGCCTCGCATTGGCGCGGATCGACCAGCACCGGCCTTTCGCCGGGCCGCGGCTCGAACCCAGCCAGCACGGTTGCGGCGAAATCGCGGATCGCGGCTTCGTTGGCGGCCATCATCACAAGCTCGGGCTCGCCCGCCGCGTCAAGGCGCGGATAGGCGACAAGGCAGGGCTCGGCCAGTTGCGCGCGGATCCGGCTGACCAGCAGGCGCAGGGCCTGTTGCTGGGGGGTCAGGGGTTCGCCGCCGGCCGCCCCGGAGGAGGGGGCGGGGGCCGCGGCAGGATCGGGCGATGACGACGACGGCGGATCGGAGGGCACCGGGCGCGTCGGGCCGGGGGCCAGGGCTGCGACCTCGGACGGGGCGGCGGGGCGGATCGTGACGGCCCCGGCGACCGGTTCCGCCTGCCCCACGGAAGGAACATCCGCCGCCGTCGCGCCGGATGTGACGGTCACCGGGGCCGCGGTGGCGGCCGTTGCCGGAGCGGGTGCCGCGACAACCGATGCAACCGCGGCCGGCGTCGACGACAGGACCTCGGCCCCCGAGGATGCCGGCGAAACGGCACCGGTCAGGGGCAACAGGCCATCGTCGGGATTGCGGGGCCGGATCGGCGTTGCGGGAACAGCGGCGGCAGGCGGCGGAACGGAAACCGCCGCCGGCTCCAGCGCCTCGGGGGCAGCCCCGGCAAGTGTCTCGGCAAGCGGCTGCAGCGCCTCGGCCCTGTCGGTCACGCCGGGGGACAGGGTCTCGGCCGGGGCGGGGGCCGCCGCAGGTTCGGATGGGCGGACCGCCTCGATGACCTCGGGCGGGGGAGCGGGGGGGATCTCGGCCTCGACCGGCTGTTCCGGTTCCGGTTCCGGTTCGACTTGCACCCCGTCCTCTGGCGTGACGGGCACAGGCACTACCCGCTCGACCTCGTCGCGGCCCGGGGTGGGGGCGGCTTCGGGGGTACCCTCGCCGGAAATCCCCTCCGCGTCGCCCTCGGTGACGCGCGCAAGGATTTCGGGATCCAGGATGATCGAACTGATCTGCACCTCGGGCAGAGGGTTGCGGTCATCGGGTGCAAGCGAGAACCCCGAGACGACATCGAGCAGCACATAGACAAGCGCCGCATGGAAAAGGATCGAAAAGCCGAAGGCCTCGATCCATTGCAGCGGCCCTGTGCCTCCACGCCTCATGTCGGGTCCATCTCGCGCAGGGTGACAAGGCGCATCTCGAACTCGGCCAGTTCGGGCCGGTCGAGCAGCGTCAGCAGGGTCTGGGCAGGTGCCGATCTGTCGATCAGCACATTCAGCGTGACAGGCCGTGGCAGGGCCTCGACCGCGACCCGCAAAAGCTCGGGCGCGACGGGCACGCCATCCAGTTCAAGCTCTCCTCCTGGACCGATGACAAGGATCGGGCGCGGCAACTGGTCGAACGGAAGCTCGGTCGTGACGGCGATGTCCATGGCACCGGCATTGTCGGCGATGAACTGGCCCGTGATGAGAAAGAAGAAGATCAGAAGAAGGACGACATTGATGATCGCCAGCGACGCATCGGGTGTGACCTTCTGCACCCTGCCCCCAAGGCGATGACCCAGACCGCTGCCCAGACGGGTGCCCGACCGGCTGCCCGGACCGCTTTGCCGCCCGACCATCAGCCCGGCCCCGCCGTGGCAAGCTGGATCGAGGCGATCCCCCCCGCCTGCAGCGCCTCCAGGACAGTCGTCAGGTCCTGCACCTGCGCATCTGTCCGTGTGATCAGGAGAACGGCTGTCGTGCCGGAATTGGCAAGGGCCGCCACCAGCCCGGGCAGCCGGTCCAGTTCGAACCTCTGGCCCCCGGCCCGCAGGGCCCCGGCCTCGACCGTCCAGATCGCGGTCCCCGGAGCGGCGACGGAAAGGCCGTCCTCCGCCTGTCCCGTGCCGGGTCCCGCCGTCGCGGGCGCAGCCGCGCTGCGCAGCGGCAGAAGCGAATAGGGAACCGAAATCGACGCCAGCATGAAAAAGACCAGCAGCTGGAACATCACATCGGCCATCGGCGTCAGCGGCAACCGGTAGCGCCGCATCGACCGTTCGCCCCCCGGGAAGTTCGTCATGTCCGGGCCTCTGGCATGGCCGCGCTACTGTCTCCGGTTGCCGGTATCGACCCTGCCGTGGATCGCCACCGAGATCGTCGTCTCGATCGAGTGACGCTCGCCCTCGATACGGCTCTCAAGCCATGCTGCGATGAAATAGGCGACAAGGGCAATCGTGAGTCCCACCGCAGTCGTGGTGAGCGAGGTCCAGATCCCGCTGGCAAGGGCTGCGGGATCTACCGTTCCACCGGCCTCGGAGAGGGCCCCGAACGCGTCGATCATGCCGATCACCGTGCCCAGCAGCCCCAGAAGCGGGGCGGCCTGCACCACCGTCTCCAGAAGCCGCATCCCGCGTGTCATCGCCGCAAGCTCTACCATGGCGGTCTGGCGGCCCAACTCCTCGGCATAGCCGGGGTCGCCGGGCCGGGCGCGCATCCCGGTGAACACCGCCTCGAGCACGCGGGCAAGCACCGAACGGCGCTCTGTCGCGCCGCGCAGGGCGGCGTCGGCATTGCCGCCGAACCAGCTGTCAAGGATGTCGTCGGAGATACGGTAACGCCCTACCCCCAGCCGCAGGAACTGGGTCACCTTGAAAAAGGCGACGGCGATCGTGACGACGGACAACAACCCCAGCGCCATGAAGACGGCGATCGTATAGACATTGAATTCCGACAGATCGAGGGGTGTCATCCGGTAGACCGGGCGCGGCCCGCCCCAGGATGGCCCAAACCGAAATGGCCCAGCCTGTCAGGCCCCGTCAAAGGGGCCCGCTCTGCTGCGCCCGGCGGGCAAATGGATGCCATGCCCGCCACTACATCCCGAATTGAATGGCGGCGCGCGATCCGGTGGCCAGCCGGTCCATGCAGGCCGTCCCGCTGCCGCCGCCCTCAAGCGCGCAGCTTGCCACGTCATTCACGATGATCCGCGAGATGTCGGCACAGGGCTGATCGGCAAGGTCGAATTGCACCACCTTGGTCCGTCCCGGGGTAAGTGCGCCGAATTCCAGCACAAGCAGGCGCGACACGATCCCGACGGCATCGAACACCGCAACCTCATAGGCGATCTGGGCAAGCGAGTCGCCCGTGCCATTCGTCGCGACATAGGTCAGCCGGCATCCACCGGTCGAGATTTCGGCCGCGTTGTTCAGCTCGAGCCCGAATTCGCCCAGGGGTTCGGGCGCAGGGTCCGGTGCGGCCTCGTCCTGGGCCTGCAGCGCCAACGGGGCGGCAAGCGCTAATGCCGCGCTTGCAGCAAAGAGAAGCGACCTGATCATGGAATCCCCTTCGCGTCACACGGACCAATGGGTGAAGTAGGATCGGATCAGGTCAGACCTGTCAACAGCGTCCCGCAGCCTAACGGAAGACGCCCGTGCTCCAGGTCGTGCGGATACGGGGGGACGAGGGGGGGGGCGTCGCCCCTTCGGCCAGCGGCCAGACAACGAGGATGATGTTCCCGTCTGCATCCGTCGTCACGACGGTCTGCTCTGACTGGGCCTGTGCAACGGCTACAAGACCCGTACCAAGGCACGTGCCTATGATCATGCTGGCGATGAGTGATCGCATCCGCGTACCCTCTCTGGGCGAGTCGATAGCACATTTCACAGTATTTGCACCAGCCTTGCAGCCGAATCGGTCCATTTTGTGGCACGGGTCGCTTCAACTCTGCTTGCCAGCCCATCCTGCGCGGCGAGAATGCCGGCATGACAGACCGTTTCCCGCCTGACCGCCTGCCTTTCCGTGCGATGGTGCCGCTGCTGGTCGGCATGCTGTGCGCTCTGGCTCTGCCGCACCGGGCCGAGGCGCAGTTCACCGTTTGCAATCAATCGTTTGACGTGGTGAACCTAGCCGTCGGAACCTTCGAAACCGACGCCTTCGTCACGCGCGGATGGTGGACGATCGGGCCCAATCAATGCGCCAATGTGATCCGCGATCCGCTTCAGGCGCGCTTCGTCTATGTCTTTGCGCAGGACGTTTTCGGCAACAGTCTGTTGACGGGCGTCACCTCAATGTGCGTTGCGCCAGAACGATTCATGATCCGGGGCGAACGGGATTGCCTGATGCGCGGCCACCTTGCCGCGGATTTCCTTGAGGTGGACACATTGCGCAACGAACGCTGGACCCTGTTCCTGGGGGCTTCACCATGACCGAGAGAGGCCCGTCAATCCGATTGCAGACGCCCCGGCAGGGCCCGAGGCCAAGGTTCTGGCCGGACGGGCCGGGCTTTGCTAGGCTTGGCGCAGATAACCCGATCGAACAGGTTCGATGGCCCGTCCCATGACCAGACCCGCCAAGGCCAAGGCCCGGCGGCGGCATTTGCCGCTGACCCTGCCCCTTGCGCTGGCAGTCCTGCCAACGCTTGCCGGGGCCCAGTCGCGCGAGGCGGTCGTCGTGGCCGGTGCGGACGGACCACAACCTGCGGCAGCGACCCGCGAGGCGGCCCTCGATGTTTCGGAACTGCTGTCGGGCCTGGGCTATGTGGTGATTCGGCTCGAAGCGCCGACCGCCGACCGGCTTGAAGCGGCATTGGCACGGCTGACAGCTTCGGACGGGATCTCGATCTTCTATCATGCCGGCCCGATGGATGCGACAGGTCCGGAGCCTGCCATTGCCACACCCGACGGCCCGCGAGGGATCAGCACGCTGTTGTCGGGATCACAGCCGCGCCCCGACGGCGGGGGCGAAATGCTTTCGTTTCTCGATGGCTGTCTCGGCCCGACGGCAGCCGGGCCGGTCGCTGCGCCCGAGGACGACGCGCCTGCCGGGTTGCCGGAAACCGGGGCTGACGACGCCCTTCCCGGCGTCTTCCTCGCGCTGTCGGGCGGACCGGGCCAGCCCTGCCCCGCACCGGGCGGGGACGGGCTGACCGATCTGATCCTGGCGCGGCTTGGCGCGCCGGGCGTGGAACTGGACACGGTCTTTGCCGGGGTCGGTCCCGTCGATGACGCGACGGGCGTCGATGGTACGGTGCCCCTGCCGCCCGTCCGGGTCGTGTCGGGCCTGTCTGGTCCCGTTGTCCTGCGCCCCGCCGATCCGGGGCTTCGCCTGACCAGCGCGGATTACGCGATGCTTGACGGTCTGGATCCCGAATTGCGCGCGCAAATGATCGCCATGTGGATCGAGGCGGGGATCCCCGTCGATCTGACCCGCGATGCCGCAGCCGAAGCCGACCCCGTGCTGCCACGGGCCGGAACGATCGTGGCCACCTCGCCGGTCCGGCCCGTGGCATCGGCCGTCGCCGTTTCGCCCATCCGGGCCGCCCTTCCCGCAGGGGGATCGACGCCGGTGCAGCTAGTCGCCCAGCCGGCCCCCGCGACGGGCCTGACACGCCCCGCGCCCGGCACGAACGGCCTGCCCGAGCCGTCGATCATCGTCGGCTTTCCCGCCCCGCCCGACGCGCCCGAGATCGGCCTTGCCGATCCGGATACCGAACCCTCGGCCGTCTCGGGGGCCGAGCTCGACTTCACCGACCTTGACGCCCGGCGCGCGCTTCGGGAAAGCGACGAGGACCTGTTCATCTCGCTGGTCAACAGCGGGGCCTTCGATCCGCCCGAGGGAACGCTCGCCCTTGCCATCCAGACCGAGCTTCGGCGGATGAACTGCTATACCGGCGCGCTGGACGGGGATTTCGGCCCGGGGTCCCGCCGCGGCCTGAATGCCTATTACGAGCAGATCGGCCTGACCGCACCCAGCCAGGACCCCACGCTCGAGATCTACCGCCAGTTGCTCCTGCGCGATGACGTGACCTGTCCGGTCGCAGTTGCCGCACCCGCAACCAGCACCGGAGGCGGCCAGCAGACCGCGACCCAGCGCCCGGCCCAGCAGCAGCAGCCGGCCCAGCAGGCAGCCCCCGCCCCCGCCACACCCGACCCGGCGCCGCAGCGGGGCTTCACCCAGAACAGCCTGCAGACCGGCACATTCCGATAGGGGCGGCCCGATGTCCGTCGACCCTGCCTTCCACCAGGCGCGACAGCGGTCGCTGAAGCGACAGAGGCTGCGGCGGCTGCGGACCGGCGCGGTCGCGGGGGGCGGACTTGTCGTCGCTGCGCTGACCGGCTGGCTGCTTCTGGGCGACCGGGCCCCCGGCCCCGCGGATGACGGCATCGCCGATGCCACGACGCTGGCCCCCGGTGCGGATGAGGGCCTGGACCAGATGACCCAGCTCGAGATCGACGCGACCGCCGCCCCGATCCGCTCGGCCTCGGCCTTCGTCGACATTCCGGGCGATCCGCTGATCCTGCGGCTTGACGGCGGCGACACCGCCAGCAACCGGCGCAGCATGGCCGGCCCCCCCACGCTTGACACCGCGCGTGTCGGGCCGCCCGCACCCGACCGGCTGGTCCTGATCACCGACGAACTGGTCGTGCAGGACCGCCGGCTGATCGCTGCCCTGCCCTCGAGCCGCGAGGATTTCGCCTTTTTCCAGGCCCAGAGGGCGCAGGTCTATCAGCCGACTGTCCCGGATGCATTTCCCGAGGGGCCGGTCGACGGCGAGGGGCCACGCTCGGAAACAGGGACGGTCCAGGGCGAACAGATCATCGTGACCGAGGCGGCCAGCTTCGGAGAACTGCTCCAGACCAGCTCCGACGCGACCCCCGCCAGCTTCAATGCCACGCTGATCGAGAACAACACCAGCCTTGCCTTCGTCCGCCCCGAGGCACAGCGCCGGGCGATCTACGAGGACCTCATCATTCGCATCGAGGCCGCCCGCGACCTGACCGAGACGCTGACCTCGAACGGGCTGAGCGAGGAAACGGCACTGTCGCTGGCCGAAGGGGCGGCGGCGCTGATGGAATTGCCCGAAGACCTGCCGCCGGGGTCGATCGTGGCGCTCAGGCTGCGGCCCGCCGTCGGCGATGGGGACATCGTACCGCTTCAGATGTCGATCTATGACGACCGGGCCTATGTCGGCACGGCGGCCATGCAGGCGCCGGGGATCTATGTCCTGGGCTCGGACCCGTGGATCGGTAAGGATCTGCGGTCGCTTGGCGCATCGGAACAGGCCGAGGTTCTGTCGGCCGGGCAGGATTTCCGCCTGATCGACGCAGTCTACAGCGCCGCGATGCGCAATGACATGCCCGCGACCCTTGTCGGCGAGGCGATCGTGATGCTGTCACAAGCCCATGACCTTGAAAGCTTCGCCGCGCCGGGCGACAGGCTGCGGCTGCTCTACGCCCCGCAGCCGGGGCCAGAAGGTGCAGGTCCGGGGCAGATCCTGTTCGTCGGCATCAGCGGGCCCTCGGGCGACAAGCCCTGTTACGTCATACCGACGACCGATGCCGCGGGTCGCGTGGATCATGCCTGTGCCAGCCGGACGGGGGCCGCAGCCCGGCCGGGCCAGCTTGGTGGCGGCTTCGTCACGCCTGTCCAGGGAACGCTGTCGTCACCTTTCGGGCCACGCTTCCACCCGATCCTGCGCGACGTGCGGCTGCATGCCGGGGTGGACTGGGCCGCGCCCACCGGCACACCCATCGTCGCGGCCGGGGCGGGAACGATCCGGGTGATGGGGGATGGCGGGGGATATGGCAATGTCATCTACATCGACCATCCGAACGGCTACCAGACCCGCTATGCCCATATGGACGCCTTTGCCGCCGGCATGTCGGTCGGCCGTGCCGTTCAGGCGGGCGAGCTGATCGGATATGTCGGGACCACGGGACGGTCGACCGGCCCGCATCTGCATTTCGAGGTGCGCCTTGGCGATCAGGCTGTCGATCCCTTCTCGCTTGGCCCCGCACGGCCCGGCGGGGGCGGTGGTTCCGCTCCGGCGCCCGGGGGCGGGATCACCGCCTCGGCCGCGGTCGAGGCCTTGACCGACCAGATCATCCGGGTGGAAAGCGGCGGCCGGGCCGATGCACGCAACCCGCTGTCCACAGCGACCGGTCTGGGGCAGTTCATCGAAAGCACCTGGCTGCGCATGATGCGCGACTACCGGCCCGAACTTGCCGCCTCGATGAGCAGGGCCGATCTTCTGGCCCTGCGCACCGACCCCACCCTTTCGCGCGAGATGGTCCAGAACCTCGCGCGCGAGAACGAGAACTTCCTGCGCGCCCGCGGGCACGAGATCACCGCCGGGCGGCTGTATCTGGCGCATTTCCTTGGTCCGGCCGGGGCGAATACGGCGCTTTCGGCAGATGACGGGCAAAGCGTGCTCGAGGTGATGGGTTCGGCCGTGGTCAATGCCAACCCGTTCCTGCGCGGCTATACGATCGCCGACCTCAAGGCATGGGCGGATCGCAAGATGGAGGGCACCGGGCGGTCCCCGGCCCCGGCCGCACCCGCAGCAGCACCCCTTTCGGCCGAGGCGCGCGCCTATATCGAGGTGATCGACGAGGTTCTTCAGGACACCGGCTAGGCAAGCGTTCTTGACTCCCGCCACGGCAGGGACCTAGCGTGCCACAAGGCTCGTCATTCCTGTATCCGTGGGGTCAGATGACCGCTCATACTCCTGTCGGCGTGGTTGGCGCCACGTTTCTTCTGCTTTCTCAGGAAAAGTCGAACTTCCATGCCATGTTCCTGCGCCGGCTTCCCATCCTCGCGCCGCTTGTGGTGCTGCGGATCGGGGCCGTGCTCAATTTCCTCGCCGAGACCGGCGTCATCGAGCCGCGCGGCAGGGGCAGCGCCGTAACCGGCCCCTATCCCCACTGCCAGCCGCTCGAGGGCGACTGGGAAGCCTCGGTTCTTTCGGTCAGGGAACAGCTGCAGGCCCTCGTGATCCCCATCGCGATGGATGCGCCCATGAAATGCGTGGTGGGCATGCAGGCCGATCTGGTCAGGCTGGGCCTGGACAAGGTCATCGGTGCGTCAAGCCAGCCCCTGCGCGCCGGCCATGCGCCGCCCGAAACCGGGACAAGATATGCAGGCCTTGGTCAGCGTGTGCCCGACAGGAACAAGAAGCTGCTCGAGCTTCGGACCACGCTCAGGACATACAACGGCGATCCGGTCGACCTGTTCCTGTCGATCATGTGACGATCTTCGTCGTCGGTTCCCGCGATCACCCGAACCTGTAGCCGATCCGGCCATCCTCCATCACCACATCCACCTCGCGCATCACCTCGCCCGAGACCATGCGCGACAGGACCTGACGGGACAGGTCGGGCAGGATCGAGTTGGTGATGATGTTGTCGATCATCCGCCCGCCGCTGTCGGGGTCGCGGCACTGCTCGACGATATGGGCCATCACATCCTCGCCGACGTTCAGGTCCGCGCCATGCGCATCCCGGAGCCGCTTCGCCACCGCCCCGATCTTGAGCTTCGCGATCCCGGCAAGTACCTCGCGGCCCAGCGGGAAATAGGGGATCGTCACGATCCGCCCCAGAAGCGCGGGCGGAAAGACCTGCAGCAGATGCGGCTTCAGCGCGCCCTCCACCTCGTCGGGATCGGGCGTCATCTCTCCGGCGGCGGCCATGTCCATGATGACCTCGGTTCCCACGTTCGATGTCAGCAGGATGAGCGTGTTCTTGAAGTTGATCGCGCGCCCGTTGCCATCCTCCATGATCCCCTTGTCGAAGACCTGAAAGAAAAGCTCGTGCACATCGGGATGCGCCTTTTCCACCTCGTCCAGCAGGACGACGGAATAGGGCTTGCGCCGTACCGCCTCGGTCAGCCTGCCGCCTTCGCCGTATCCCACATAGCCCGGAGGTGCCCCCTTGAGCAGCGAGACGGAATGCGCCTCCTGAAACTCGCTCATGTTGATGGTGATGATATTCTGTTCGCCGCCATACAGGCTTTCGGCAAGGGCCAGCGCGGTTTCCGTCTTGCCCACGCCCGAGGGGCCGCACAGCATGAAGACACCGATCGGCTTGTTGGGGTTGGCAAGGCCCGCGCGGCTTGTCTCGATCCGCTTGGCGATCATTTTCAACCCGTGGTCCTGGCCGATCACCCGTTCGCGCAGCGTGTCTGACAGCGTCAGGATAGACTGCAGTTCGTCCGCCACCATCCGGCCCGCCGGGATGCCCGTCCAGTCGGATATGACCGAGGCGACCGCCTGTTCGTCGACATGGGCATAGACCATCCGGTCGTCGGGATGGATCTCGCCCAGGGCCGCCATCCGCCCGGTCATCTCGGCGCGGACGGCATCGGCATCGAAGGGTTCGGGGGCCTCCTCCTGCCCCGCAGCCTCGGCCGCCTCTTCGGCCAGGCGCTTCCGCAGATCGAGGATCTGCTCGACGATCTCTTTCTCGGCACCGTATTTCGCCTCGGCCTCGATCAGGTCCTCGCGCATACTTTCGGCCTGCGCGGTCGCTTCGGCGATGCGCTCGGCCGTGTCCTCGCCCAGATCGCGCTGCGCCTCCTTCGAGGCGATTTCGGTCTCGAGCGCGGCGATCCCGGCCTTGAGATCGGCGATCCGCGCCGGCGACGCCGCCTGACTGACCGCGACCCGCGCACAGGCCGTATCCAGAAGCGACACCGCCTTGTCCGGCAACTGGCGCGAGGGGATGTAGCGCGCCGACAGGTTTACCGCCGCCACGATGGCCGCGTCGGAGATGCGCACGCCGTGGTGCTTTTCCATCGGCCCAAGGATGCCGCGCAGCATGTAGGCGCAGCGATCGACCGAGGGTTCGTCCACCTGCACCGGCTGGAACCGCCGCGTCAGTGCCGGGTCTTTCTCGAAATAGGTGCGGTATTCGGCAAATGTCGTGGCCCCGATGGTCCGCAGCGTGCCCCGCGCCAGCGCCGGTTTCAGCAGGTTCGCCGCATCGCCCGTGCCCTGCGCACCACCCGCGCCGATCAGGGTATGGGCCTCGTCGATAAAGAGGATGATCGGCCGGGGGCTTGACTGCACCTCGTCGATGACCGACCGCAGCCGCTGCTCGAACTCGCCCTTCATCGACGCACCCGCCTGCATCGCTCCGATATCGAGCATGTGCAGCCTGATCCCCTTGAGCGCGGGGGGCACGTCGCCATCGGCCAGACGCTGGGCAAAGCCTTCAACGACCGCTGTCTTGCCCACCCCGGCCTCGCCGGTCAGGATCGGGTTGTTCTGGCGGCGGCGCAGCAGGATGTCGATGATCTGGCGGATTTCCTCGTCGCGGCCAACGATCCTGTCCATCCGGCCGGACTCTGCCTCGGCCGTCATGTCGACCGAGAACCGCCCCAGCGCGGTCGAGGCATTGGCCTGCGCCCCCCCTTCGCCCGCGGCCGGAGCGCCCATGCTGGCCCCGTCCATCGGGCGCATGTCCTCTTCCTCGGACCCGGACCAGATGGTTCGGGCCTCACGGCTAAGCTGATCGACCGAGATTTCGTCAAAGACCTTCGAGGCCCGCACGAGCTCCCGCTTGAGGTTGCGATCGTTCAGCAGCGCGACAAGCGCATGGCCCGTCCGGATCTGCGCCTCGCCGAAGAACAGCGTGGCATAGGTCCAGGCATGGTTCAGCGTCGATGACAGGCCTTCGGATATGCCGGGGCTTTCGGTGACGTTCTTGTCCAGTGCGGCCATCGCCTGATCCACGTCCCTGAGCGCGCGCCCCCGGTCCAGCCCAAGTTCCCGCAAGGTGACGGAGATGTCCGAATTCTGGTTGGCCAGCACATGAAACAGCCAGTGCGCCACTTCCACATTTCGGTTCTTCTCGCCCCGGGCGCGACGCATTCCCTGCAGGAAGGCATCATAGCCAGTCCGGTTCATCTTGCCGGCATATTTCTCGATGGTGATTTCGGCCACGGCTGTATCCGATCGTTGCTCAGGCCACGCGGCGCGGGGTCGCGCGACCGGTTGGGGATTGCAGGGGAAGGGCGGCGCAAGGCGGGCGGCGCTCGCCGGGGGGGGCGAAGGGCCTGTCGGAGGGTCGGTCGAAGGGCATCAGGCGGCCTCGGCGCGCAGGTGGTACTCGGCACCCCTGATCCAGTCGGGCGCGGATGCGGTTTCGTCGGGCCGGGCCTCTGACGGGGCGGTCGGCAGGAAGGCCATCCAGCCCAGTTCGACCGACTTGCCCAGCACCGGCACAAGCACCTGATCGGCAGGTAGCGAAAGGACGACCTCGACCGCGCAGCTTTGGCCAAGATACCAGGTCACGATATCGCAAAGCCGCGCGTGGCGCGCGCCGCCCGGCAGGAAACTCCGGTAATCCTCAAGGCTGCGGGCGCGAAGGCGGATCGTGATCTTGTCGTTGACCGAGGTGAAGCCCGACCCCAGCAAGCAGTCCCGGCCCAGAGTGCTGCCTTGCTGGCCAAGGCGCGACAGGGTGTCGGCCTCGAAAGCGATGCGCACGGGCTGGTGTTCGTCGATATCCACATCGGCCCCAAGGTCCTGCACCAGCATCTGCCGCAGGCGGGCCGCGCTTCTTACCCGGCCAAGGGCGGCGGGGGCCAGCGCGATCCGGCGCAGGTCGTCCATCACGCCCCGGCCCTGGAAGGCCGGCGTCCCGATCCCGATGAAGGATCCGATGTAATGGCGGAACCGGTCGCCATCCTCGTGGTCGAACTGGGTGATCGCCCGGGCATCCGACCAGGCCCGGAAGAAAAGCTGCTGGAACCGTGTGCCGAAAATGTCCGAGAAGCGCACGAACGACGCATCCCGTGCCTGCAACCAGCGATATACCTCTTCCGTCGTGTTCAGGGGCAAGGCACCCTGCGGACCGAAATAGCCGATGACATGGCTGCGGATCGCGGTCCTGCCATCGGCCTCATGGGCGATGTCGGAAAGGTCGGTCGTCGGGAAGGCAAGGAAGGGATCCTGCCCGATCCGCGCAATCTCCTGGGCGAGGGTCGCGTTGCGTCCGATCCGTGCCTTGCGTTTCGCCCGCCGTTCCAGGACGCGCAACAGCGCGAACAGACCCCAGGCTTCGTGCGGCGGGGGGCGCGCCTCGCTCACAGCAGCGGTCCCAGGCCGGTGCGGGGCGGAAAGGCCGTGATCTCGCCCCGCTGGCGCGACAGGATCACGGTCTGGGTGAAGCTGTTGGCCGACGCATATTCAGCAAGGAAACGGTCCAGGATCGCCCCCAGAAGGATGATCCCGCTGCCCTCGAAGGCCGTTTCGTCGAAGGTGATCCGGATTTCCAGCCCGCGGGCCGGGTGGAAGGCATCGCCCCTGCGCACGGCCCGCACGATCGGGCGGGTC
>JAFIEN010000031.1 GCA_020832515.1 Rubellimicrobium sp.
GACCGCGGCATGACCCATCCAGAGTTGCGGCGCGCTCCAGCCCTCGCCGGCTTCGGGGGCCAGCGCGCTGCGAAAAAGCGTCCATTGCAGGCCGAATGGCGTGCCGTCTGCCCCTTCAAGCGTGGCGGTCAGATACCACCATTCGATGCGGAATTCGGGATGCGGACCATGATCGGCGGGGAAATCGAACACCGGGCCGGGCTGCGGGATGGCAAAGCCCTCGGCATCGGTGCCCAGCCCGGCAAAGCCCTGCGCCAGCAGCGGCGCGGGCCAGAGGACAAGAAGAAGCGTCCTAACGTTCATGGGCAAAGACCTTGAGAAGCGCCGCCGGCGGCGTGCGCGCCAGCCGCAGCGCGGGCCAGAGCGCGGCCAGCCCGGCCGCGATCAACGTCAGCAGGCCCAGACGAACATAGTCCAGCGGAAACAGGAACATCGGCAGCCTCCAGCCGAAGGCCTCGACATTGACGATGGCCAGCAGCACCCAGGCCAGCACAAGGCCAAGCGGCAGGGCGCAGAGGGCCGTCAGGCTGGCCAGCAGCAGCGCGCGCAGCAGCTCGACCTGCCCCAGCCTCAGCCGCGTCAGGCCCAGCGCCCAGACCGGGGCCAGTTGCGGCAACCGCATTCCGGCCAGCGTCAGCAGACTCATCAGGATGGCAAGGCCGGCGACCGCCAGCGTCAGCACGTTCAGCGCCTCGGTGACGGTGAAGGTCCGCTCGAAGATCTCGAGCGAGAGGGCCTTGAGATCGCTCTGGTTCACGACATTGACCTCGGGCAGGCCGAAGTCTTCGGTCAGCGCGGCGACAAGGGCGGGCACCTGATCGGGCGGCAGGCGCAGGCCAAAGCGGGTGGGCGCGACCTCGGGGAAGAGGCTGCGGAACAGGTCCTCGGTGACGATCGCCTGCCCGATCGGATTGCCGTAATCGCCGTGGATCCCAAGGATCGGCAGCGCAAGGCCGGGTGCGACGGTCAGCGGGTCGCCGGGCGACAGGCCGGCGCGGCGGGCAAGCTGTTCGTTGACGATCACCCCCTCGCCCGCGGCAAGCCTGTCCCACACATCCGGCACCGAGTCGAGGAAGGTCCAGTTGTCGCGATAGGTCGCATGATCGCGCGCGCCGTAGATCTGGCCGGGCAGGCCCGCAAGCTCGCGTTCGACCGACATCAGCGGCAGCACCGCCTCGACCTGCGGTCCGACGAAGACCAGCAGCGGTTCGACACCCGCCTCGTCGGTATAGACGTAAAGCTCGGAGGCGAGGCGCTGGTCGATGAAGCCGGTGAAGGTCAGCCGGAAGGACGACACCATCGTCGAGACGCCCACATTCGCCGCCATCGCCAGCAGCAATGCGGCAAGGGCCAGCGATAGCCCGGGAAGCTGCGCGCGCGTGTCGGCCCAGAACCATTCGGTCAGGGGGCCGGTCGCGCGGGACTGACCAAAGGCCAGCGCGCGGTCGATCATCAGCGGCAGGATCAGTGCGGCCCCGACCAGAAGGCCCCCCAGAAGGGCAAAGCCCGCGACAAGGCCCGATCCGAAGGCCGCAACTACCAGCGCCATTGCCAGAAGCACCCCGCCCAGCACCGCCCGCGCCCTTGCACTGCGGGCCGCGGCCAGCACGACCGACCGGCTTTGCGCCACCTCCATCAGCGGCATCCGCGCCATGTCCCAGAGCGCGCCTGCGGCGGCAAGTGCGGTCCCGACCAGCGCGATGGCAAGGCCCGACAGCGCCCAGGCGGGGCGAAAGGCAAGGCTGCCCGCGACCGCCTCGCCATAGATCCCGCGCAGCGTGGCGGCGACATCGGGCAAGAGCGCGCCAGCGATCACATAGCCCAGCACCAGCCCGACTGCCCCTGCCGCCAACGCCAAGAGCGCCAGTTCCGCTGCGACCAGCACCGTCAGCCGCCCGCCCGGCATCCCCAGCGCGCGCAGGGTGCGGATCGTCGGGCGGCGCTGCTCGAAGGCAAGGCCCACGGCGCTGTGCACGATCAGAAGCCCCACGGCAAAGGACAGCGCGCCGAAGGCCGTCAGGTTCAGGTGGAAGCTGTCCGACAGTCGCGCAGGATCCGCGCCCTCGACGGGCGGCCGCAGGGTCAGGTCCGGGGCCAGGTCGGCAAGTGCGCCCTGCTGCAGCGGTTGGTCGGGGGCCACGATCATGAGGCTGATTTGGCCCTCCAGCCCCAGAAGGCGCTGCGCCTGCCCGATATCGGTGATCGCCGTGCCGGGGGCGAGGTCGGCCTGTGCGATGACCTCGACACCCGGCAGGGCAAGGGATGCGGCGGCCTCGGGATGCGCGAAAAGGGGTGCGGCACCGGTCACGAAATCGCCAAGCTCGGCCCCTTCGACGGTGGCCAGCGGGCCAAAGCCGCCCGGTGCTGTCAGCGGCTCGATCCCGATCAGCCGGATACCGTTCAGCCGCCCCTCGACAACCGGGCTGACCAGCCAGCCGCCCAGCCGCAGGGCGACAAAGCTTGCCTCGGGGATCGTGCCCCCCTCGGTGGCGACGATCTGCGCGAACTGCCCCTCGCCCAGCGTGGCGGCTGCGGCATCGTAGCTGGCGCGCGCCTCGGCATTGATCGCCTGCACCGCCGACC
Organism: Rubellimicrobium sp.; assembly: GCA_020832515.1. Lineage (GTDB taxonomy): Bacteria > Pseudomonadota > Alphaproteobacteria > Rhodobacterales > Rhodobacteraceae > JAFIEN01. The sequence goes on from JAFIEN010000031.1 coordinate 2,584, forward strand.
AGAGCGCCGTGGCCAGCGCCAGCCCCGCCACAAGCGTGACCAGCTGCAGCGGATTGCGCCGCCAATGCGACAGCAGCGTCGCAAGTGCGGCCGCCGTCATGCGACCCGCCCCTCGCGCAGATGCACCTGCCGCGACATCCGCGCGGCGACCCTTGCGGAATGGGTCACGGCCAGAAGCGCCGCCCCCGTCTCGGCCACCAGCGCGAGCATGGCATCCAGCACGCCTTCGGCCGTCGCCTCGTCAAGGTTGCCGGTCGGTTCGTCGGCAAGGATCAGGGCGGGACGGGCGGCCAGCGCGCGGGCGATGGCGGTGCGCTGTTGCTGGCCGCCGGACAGTTGTTCGGGGTATTTCGCCAGATGCGGGGTCAGGCCAAGGCTTTCGACCAGTGCGCGGTCGCGGTCGGGATCGTGGCGGCCGGCCATCCGTGCCTGCAGCGCGATATTGGCGGCGACCGTCAGGCTGGGCACAAGGTTGAACTGCTGGAACACGATCCCCACACGGCTGCGCCGCAGCGCGGCCCTGCCACGGTCGTCGAGCGTTGAAACAAGGGTCCCGTCCAGCGTGATCGTGCCGCTGTCGGGCCGGTCAAGCGCGGCCGCGAGATGCAGGAGCGTGCTCTTGCCGCTGCCGGATTCGCCGGTCAGGGCCATCGTTTCTCCTGCCGCAAGGGTCAGGTCCACACCTTGCAGGACGGGGACCGGGCCTTCGGGGCCGGGATAGGACTTGGTGATCTGGTGCAGTGTCAGCAGCATGACGTCCCTCTTGTCTCGCTCGAGGTAAGGCGGCAAGGGCCGGGGGGAATGGGGCGCGGTGAATTGGCACCGGGAAAAACTGTCGCGCCGCCTAGCCGGCGGTGCTGAGCACGATCGCAAGGGTCAGCAGGACCAGCATCACGCTCAGCCCCACAAGATCGCGCCGCCACTTCGCCTCGGCGGGATCGGACAGCCAGTCGCGCAGCGCCGACAGGAAGGTCACGGGGCCGGGAAACATCTGCCCGGTCCGGGCCTCCCCCCGCGCGCGCAGGTGAAACAGGATGCGAAAGGCCGTCGCGGCCCAGAGGGCGAAGATCAGCCCCTGCAGGATCAGAAGCGCCGTCACGGGCGAAGTTCGATCCGCGCGCGGGCAGCGCGGCCGTCGGCGTCGATCACCGTCAATGCCGAAAAGCCGGGGCCAAGGTCGGGCAGCGCCACCTCGGGCACCCGGCTGGTGGCCACGGGCAGGCCGTTGGCCAGCCAGACGAAGGGCGCGCGCCCGTCGCGGACGCGAGCGGTGATCTCTGTCCCCTCGATCACCGCGCCATCGGGCGGAAAGGCGATCTGCGGCCCGCCTGCCAGTGCCTCTCCGCCCGGGCGGAAGCGTTGCAGCGGCTGGGGCAGACGGTCGTTCGACAAAAGCAGCGTCGCGGGCGGCGGCGGCGGGATCGGGTCCACCCGCGTCTTGAGCCGGTCGAAGGCGGCGAACATCACCGGGGCGGCCAGATCGCCGCCAAAGATGCCGGGCACGGCGGTGCCGTCGGCGCGGCCCATCCAGACGCCCACCACATGCGCCCCGTCAAACCCGATCGCCCAGGCATCGCGGTGGCCGTAGGAGGTGCCGGTCTTGTAGGCGATGCCCGCGCTGCGAAACCCCGAAGGACGCGGCGTTTCCAACAGGATATCGGCCAGTTGCCAGGCGGCAACTTCGCCCAGAACGCGGTGCGGCATGTGCCCGGCCGAGGGCGCCTCGTGCCAGCGCAGGTCAACCGCCATGCCGCCATTGCCGATCATCGCATAAAGCCGCGTCAGATCCTGAAGCGTCATGCCCACCCCCCCCAGCGACACGGCAAGGCCCGGTGCGCCGCCCTGCGGCAGGACGGGGTTTGTCCCTGATCGGCGGAGCGCGGCCATGAGCTGCCCCGGCCCCATCGCCTGCGTCAGGCTGACCACCGGCAGGTTCAGCGACATCTGCAGCGCCTGCCGGATGCGCACCTCGCCCCGGAACATCCCGTCGAAATTCTGCGGCCGGTAGCCGCCGAAATCCGTCGGCCGGTCGGCGATCAGCGTTTCGGGATGGGCCATGCCAAGGTCGAAAGCCAGGCCATAGACCAGCGGCTTCAGCGTCGATCCCGGAGAGCGCAGCGCCTGTGTCATGTCGACAAAGCCCTGCCGCGCATCGGCGGTATAGGCCGAGGATCCGACCTGACCCAGGATCTCGCCGGTGCGGTGGTCGGCGATGACGATGGCAACCTGCATCCGGTCGCCATGGCGGGCGACGGCCTCGGTCGCCAGCGCCTCGATCCGGGTTTGCAGCAGGGCGTCCAGCGTCGTGTCATGGACCTGCGCCATCGGGTCGGCGGCGCGCAGGCGGTCGGCCAGATGCGGTGCAAGCAGGGGGAAGGGGGCGCGGGCGGTGGGCACGCGCTCCATCAGGGCGGCGCGGGCGGTGTCGGGGTCGATCACGCCGTCGCGCACGGCGCGCGCCAGCACGCGGTCGCGGGCGGCCTCGGCGCGTTCGGGGAAACGGTCGGGGCGGCGGGATTCGGGCGCCTGCGGCAGCGCCACCAGCAGCGCGGCCTGCGCGGGGGTCAGGCGGGTGGGCGGCTTGCCGAACCATGCGAATGCCGCGGCGCGCACCCCTTCGATATTCCCGCCAAAGGGCGCGCGGTTCATGTAAAGCGTCAGGATCTGGTCCTTGGTCAGATGCCGCTCAAGCGCCAGCGCCAGCCGGATCTGCCTCAGCTTGCCCTGCAATTGCCCGGTCGTTCCATCCTCGAGCAGGCGGGCCACCTGCATCGTGATCGTCGATCCGCCAGAGACCACCCCACGGTTGCGCAAGGCCTGCAGGACGGCGCGGCCCATCGCCACCGGATCGACGCCCGCGTGATCGAAGAACCGCTTGTCCTCGTAGCGGATCAGCATGGCGACATAGGCCGGGTCGACCGCGTCAAGCCCGACCGATAGCCGCCATCGCCCGTCGGCCACGGTATAGGCCCGCAGAAGCGTGCCGTCGCGGTCGCGCACCTCGACCGATTGCTCGGTCACAAGCGGCGGCAGGACGGTCGCCTCGACCCAGCGGTCGAAGGCCGTCCAAACGGCAGCCCCCGTCAGCAGGACAAGGGCCAGCGCAATGAAGGGCCAGACGCGCATCGCGGACCGGGATCGGGCCCCGGTCACTCCGGGATCGTCACCCGGGCTGCATCGGTCCGGGCGCGCAGTTGCGGGCGGTACATGTCCTCGACCACCGCCGCGGGGTGGTGGAAGCTGCCGGGGCTGACCGCACGGACGATATAGGCCAGGCTGAACGAGCGGTTCCCGTCATGGTCCACGGCGGCAAGGAAGCGGTCCTGCCGGAATTCGGCATGGGTCGGGATGCTTGGGTCCAGCCAGTCCAGCGCGCGGATATCGCCGCCGCGCAGGAAGCTGGGGTTGTCGATCTCGAACCCCGCAGGCAGGGGATCGTCCACGATCAGCCGGCCCGACTGAAATCCCAGTGGCGTGACGGTCAGGACAGCGACAAGGCGGGTTCCCAGTGCGACATCGCCCGCCTCCACGAAATCGCCGTCCATGCTGTAGTAGCTGCGCGATATGGCATAACCATTGCCGCCCGCCGGTTCGGGATCCGAGGGGACGCCGAAGGTGGTCACCGTGATCTCGGTCGGCTGGGTGCCGGTATTGGCGATGGCGACGGGGGCGGCGCGGGCACGATCCTCGCGCAGGCGGACAAGCGGGCCATCGGGGGCCGCGCCGTCGATGGTGATCCCCGTCTGGCCAAGGTCGCGCGCCAGCGCATCGGCCGCCATCAGCGTCCAGACCGCTTCCTGCGTCGAGACGGGGTTGCCCGCGCCGGTGGCGCGCACGGCCAGTGCATCGACATCGACCGCATTCGACCCGGCCTCGACCGCGAGGGCCAGAACGGCCGCCGCATCACGGGCGTAGCTGCCATAATCGGCCCGCCAGAGCAGCGTTTCCTCGGGCAGGGCACGCATCCGCCCCTGCGCCTCGGCGAACATCCGGTCGGCGCGCATCTGATCGCCGTAGAAGGCCAGCGCCGCGCCAAGCTGCGCCACGGCCAGGGGCGTGGCGAAGGCCCCGCTGCGTTCGTCGGCGTAGTAGCGCAGGTCGCCCACCGCCGCCGCCCCCTCGCGGGCCAGCACCATGAGGGCATAGGCCAGATCTTCGCCCCCGTCCTCGAAATCGGGGTAGTAGTTCACCCGGTTGCGCAGGTTGTCGAGCGCGTTGTCGAAGGCCAGCTGCGGCACCTCATGGCCCCGCGCGCGGGCGCGGCTGAGGAAATCGGTGACATAGGCGTCCAGCCACATGTCGCCCGAATAGGGCCCCCAAAGGCCGAAGGCACCGTTCGCGGCCTGGTTCTGCAGGATCTCGGTGATCGCCTGAGAGATTCGCAGCGGCACCTGATCGCGTTCCTCAAGCCCCAGCGCCCGGGCGACCTCGCTGAAATAGATCAGCGGCATGGCCTGGCTGACGACCTGTTCGGTGCAGCCATAGGGATAACGGTCCAGCGCATTCAGCAGGCCGGGCGCGTCGAAACGGGCCAGCGGGCCGATGGAGAGCGTGGAAGAGCCCGAGCCTGCGACAAGGCCCGTGAAGACGTTGTCGTCGAAGGTGAAGGTCTGGCCGGGGGCCAGCGACAGGCGGGTGGTGCGCGCGATCTCGGGGTCGTTGATCTGGACGGGCAGCATCAGGTCGCGGGACAGTTCCACCCCGTCAGGCGTGGTCAGCGTCACCGTGATCTCGTGCAGGCCGGGACCTGCGGCCGAGAAGGGCAGCGACAGCACCTGCCGCTCACCTTCGGCCAGAACCACGGCACGGGGGATCAGCTGGCTGGCCAGCGCCACCCCGCGCGAGGTGACGGCAAGCTGCATCTCGCCCGTGGGGCCGTCGGCATGGACGATTTCCAGAAGGATGCGCGACTGGTCGCCGGGCGTCAGGAAGCGCGGCAGGCTGGCGGTCACGACGACCGGGTCGCGGACGGTGATGTCGGTGGTGGCCTGTCCGACGCCTTTCTCGGACCAAGCAACGGCCATCAACCGCACCGTGCCGTTGAAGGCGGGCAGGTCGAAGCTCACTTCCGCGCGGCCATCGGGGCCGATGGTCACGGGGCCTTCGAAATAGGCGACCAGTTCCTCGGTGGGGGGCGGGGCCTGCAGGCCCATCATCCCCATCGCATCGCCGCCCGACCGGATGCTGCCCAGCTGCCCGGTCATCCCGTCGATCAGGCGGCCATAGACGTCGCGCATCTCGACCCCCAGCTTTCGCTGGCCGAAGTAATGGCCCTGCGGATCGGGGCTTTGAAAGCCCGTCAGGTTCAGAATGCCAAGGTCCACGGCGGCCAGCGTCACATGGGCCGCCTCGCCCGGCACGGCGCCGCGCACGTCGATGCCAACGGTCAGCGTTTCGCGCGGGGCGGCGTCGAGCGGGGCCTCGAGGATGACCTCGAGCGCGCGGTCGCCCGGCTCGACCGTCGCATGGGCAAGACCCAGCGCGCGGTTCGGGTTGCGGGACTCGATGACATCCATCGGGCGCAGCAGCGTCGCGGTGACATAGGCACCGACGCCCCATTCCTCGGTCACGGTCAGGGGGATGAGGTTTTCGCCCTCGGTCAGTTCCACCGTTTCCAGCGCGATCACGCGGTCGGCCAGCACGGTGATCAGCGCCGTCCCTTCATGCCGGGGCACGACGCGCAAGGTGGCCGTGTCGCCCACGGCAAAGGCGGGCGCATCGAGCGACACCTCAAGCATGTCGGGCGTGGCGCCGGCATCGGCGGGCACATACCAGCCCGCATAGAAATCGACCGACGAGGCGACATAGGCACCGTCGCTGCGTTCGACCACCAGTTCATAGCGGCCCCAGTCCACAGGTGCTGCGACGGTGACCGGCTGGCCGTCCAGCCGCGCGGTGCCATCGGCGATGCGCCTGCGGGTGGTGGTCGCGTCCCAGTTCCATTCGCCCCAGACGTTGAACCACTGATAACGCGTGGTCACGCGGTTCAGGGTCCATGTCACCTCCATCGCTTGCGCGCCAAGGTCCGGGGCAAGGCCGATCAGGGCGAATTCCGCCACCCCACCTTCCGGCACCACCTCGTCGGCAAAGGCGGGGCGGATGCCGATCATCGCCATATCGGGCAGGACCGGCACCGTCAGGCGGCGCTCGACCGGGCGGCCCGACCCTTCCGCGATGCGGAAGTTGGCGGTCGCGGTCAGGGGCTGGCTCGCGCCGCCCTCGACCTCGGGCAGGTCCATGGTGATGGTGACCGTGCCGTCCGGGCCGGTGCGCCAGCCTTCCTCGAGCCAGGCGAAGCGGCGCTCGAAGGGTGCGTCGTAGCGGCCGAAACGGTAGCCGGGGAAGGCGTCAAGGCGGGTTGCGGCCGACAGGATCACCTCGCCCTCGACGGCCAGATCGGCGGCAGGCGGGCCGAAGAGGTAGCGGGCCGAGAGGGTGAAGTCGGCGGGCGCGTCCAGTGTGAGGGTTTCGGCGGCGGTAATGTCGAAGTCGATGCGTTCGGGCAGGAAATCCTCGACCAGCACGGATGTCGTGGCCAGCGCGGGGGCATCGACATCGGCGCGCAGGGCGATGGTCCATGTGCCGCGGGGCGCGGAGCCGGCCACAGGCAGCGCGAAGACATGGCCCCCCAGCGCGTCGCGGGTCGAGGTGATGCGGCTGTATTCCACCCCGTCGGGCCGGGTCAGGATCGCGGTCAGCGGCAGGCCCGGCAGGGCGCGGGCCGAGGCATCGCGCATCAAGGCGGTCAGGTGGATGACCTCGCCCGCGCGATAGGCACCCCGGTCGGTGGTCAGGAAGACGTCGATGGGGGGCGCGGGCTGGCGCCCCTCGACCCCGCGATCCGACAGGTCGAAGGCCGGATCGGTCAGCGACAGGAAGGCCATGTCGCCGGAGGTATCCTCGACCGTCACAAGCGCCGCCTGCGCCGCACCCGTGCCGCGTGTCAGGCCGGGATCGAAGCGGACCACGCCCTGATCGTCGGTCGTGGCGGTGCCCAGCACGGCATTGGCGCGCGACAGGAGCGTCACCTCGGCCCCCGCGACCGGCCCGGCAGAGCCAAGGCTGCGCGTGACGACCGTCAGCCCGTCATTGCCAAGCAGGGTAGAGATCCCGAGGTCGGACAGGATGAACCATTGCGTGGCAGTCGGGAAATCCCACGGATCCGCCCCCGGCACGGCGGCCTGCAGCACATAGACCCCTGCGGGCTGGCCCTCCAGCGCCTCGGACAGGGGCACGCGGGTCAGGATGTCGCGGTTCAGCTCTTGCCGGACCTCGGCCGTGCCGGACCAGATCGGGGTCGCGATCTCGCGGTCGAAAAAGTCCTGCTGCCAGTCGTAGATCGTGCCGGCGAACATCCCCTCCTGCATGGTGCGCAGGATGTTGCGGTCGCTGACGCGCGACAGGGTCAGGTCCACTTCGGTCAGGTTCACCGTCTCGATCGGGATCGCGGCATCGCCCAGCCGTGGCAGGACATAGGCGCGGCTTGTCATTCGCACCGCAGGGCTGCGGTCGCGGACGTAAAGGGAAAGCTCGGCCGGGCGGACCATGGTCTCTCCGGCTTCGGACGGAAGGCCCGCCCGCAGGACAAGGCGGTAGCGTTCGCCATGGGCGACCCCGTCGAGGCAAAGCTGGTTGTCGCTGACATCGACGGTGAAGGGCACATCGGGAAGCTGCACGAAGGGCGCGTAATCGACGCCGGTCTGGGCAAGGCGTTCGTTGAAGATGGCGCAGATGCGCGGGGTGGCGCTGTCGCTGTCGACCTGGGTGTCGGCCACGCGGAAACCGTAAAGGCCGATGGCGCGTTCCAGCGCGGCTTCGGCATCGCGGCGGGGCTGGATCTCCTGCGCAAGGCGAAGGGCGGGGATCATGTCATTGCCGCGCCCGGCAAGCTCAAGCGCGAAGGCCATGTCGTAAAGGATGGTGGCGCGGAGCGCGGGGTCGGGCGCGCGCAGATAGGCGGCGATCAGCGCGGGCAGGACATTCGACCGGGCCTGCCGCTGTTCGTCCGCATTCCCGCTGGTCGCGGTCGCGCCCAGCGTGGCGTAGTCAAGCCAGTGGTCGGCCCGGTCGGTCAGGGCAAGCGCCGCGCCGACAAGGCGGAAGGCCTGCATCGGGTCGCCGGCCGCGCGTGCGTCATCGGCAAAGCGCAACAGGACGTCGGCGGCGAATTCGTCCGAGGAATGCTGCCGCCCCAACCCGGCGGCAAGATCGCCCGCGCTGGCAAGATCGAAGGGCCGCAGGAAGGACAGTTCCGACTGGCGCGCGGGAACGGCGGCCAGAATGGCCGGATCGGTCGCAAGGACCCGGCCCGAGACGGCCCCCTGAAACGGCGAAACCCCGCCGACGCCGGATTTGGGGAAACAGGCGTTCGAGCGCTGGTTGAAGGTGAAGGCCGTGCAGCGTGCATCCGCAAGGCAGGCAGCCTGACAGGCGTCAAGCGTGGTGTCGAAGATATTGGCAAGGTCCTGGCCGTAGAAATCGACATCGCGCGAGATGGCAACCCGGCGATCGGGCACCGCATCCTGCGCCACGGGGGGCGAGGCGATGAACGATACGAAGAGGGCTGTCAGAAGCGACGGGGCCAGGGGGCGCATGGGAAAGACCTTTTAACCGGAGAACACCTGCATGGTCGCACAGAACCCGCCAGAGTCGCAACGCCCCAGAGTGGCGGCGGCCAGGCGGCGCAGGCTGGGCAAGGCGGGCAAGGGTGCGGGCTGCGGGTCGCGCGAGCCCGGCCTGACTCAACCTGCAGGCGTCTCGCGCAGAAAGACCCAGCGGTCCCCCTCGCTGTGGTCGGGATCGAAGGCATAGCCTCCGGTGGCGAAAGCCTTGATCCCCTCGGGGCTTTCGATCCGGTTCTCGATGATGAACCGTGCCATCGCACCCCGCGCGCGTTTGGCATGGAAACTGACGATGGAGGCCCTGCCGCCCTTCACCTCCATGAAGACGGGCGTGACCACCCGCAGCCCCAGTGCCGGACGGTCGGCAGCAGCGAAATATTCCTGGCTGGCGCAGTTGATGAGCGTGCCGGTCCCCAACGCGGCGGCCTGAGCCTTGAGCGCCCGGGCCAGCCGGTCACCCCAGAATTCATAGAGGGTGGCCCCCCGGCGGGTCTTGAGCCGGCTTCCCATCTCGAGCCGGTAGGGCTGGATCGCGTCGAGCGGACGCAGAAGGCCGTAGAGACCCGAGAGAATGCGCAGGTGATCCTGCGCATAGGCATGGTCCTCGGCGTCGAGCGAGCGGAAATCAAGGCCGCGATAGGTATCGCCGTTGAAGGCGAAGGCTGCGGGATAGGTGCGCTCGGGCGCGGGGTCAGGCTCGAAGGCGCGGAACCTGTCGCGGTTGAGGCGGGCAAGATCGTCGGAAATGTCCATCAGCTCGCGCAGGCCGCCCAGCGTCAGGTTGCGTGCGGTGCGCGCAAGGCGGTTCGCCTCGTCGGGCCAGAGGGGCGCGGTGGGTGTGACCGGCGCAGGCGAAAGATCAAGCGACTTGGCGGGCGAGATGAGTGTCAGCATTGCACCTTTGCCGGGGTTCTGGGGCAGTCGTCAGGGACTTGGGGGCGCGGGCCCGATGGGGCAATGGCGGTCGGTGGAACGGCGCGCGACCGATGCAGGCGGGTGGTCCGGGGGCGCGTGGGTTTCAGCCACCCGGCGGATTGCGGATGCGGCAGGCAAGGCCCCGCCGCCCCGGTTCAGGCTGCCTTCATCGCCTCTTCGAGGATATCCATCGCCTCGGCAAACACCTCATCCTCGACCGTGATCGGCGCAAGGAACCGGATCACGTTCGCATAGACACCGCAGGTCAGCAGGATCAGCCCCCGCTTCAACGCCTCGGCCTTCACCCGGTTGGTGAAATCGGCATCGGGCACCGAACCGCCCGGCACATTGAACTCGACCGCCACCATGAAACCCGGGCCCCGGATATCGGCGATCTGCGGCACGTCGGCCCGCATCCCTTCAAGCCGCTGCCGCAGGCGCGAGCCCAGCGCGTTGGCCCGGTCGCAAAGCCCCTCTTCCTCGATCACGTCCAGAACCGCATTCGCGGCCGCGATCCCCAGAGGATTGCCGCCATAGGTTCCGCCCAGACCGCCGGGATTGGCGGCGTCCATGATGCTGGCCCGCCCTGTCACTGCAGCCAGCGGCAGACCGCCTGCCAGGCCCTTGGCCATGCAGGTGATGTCGGCGGCCACATCGTAATGCTCCATCGCGAACAGCTTGCCCGTCCGCGCGAAGCCGGTCTGCACCTCGTCCGCGATCAGCACGATCCCGTGTTCGTCGCATAGCGCGCGCAGCCCCCGCATCAGTTCGGCAGGCGCGGGGTAGAAGCCGCCCTCGCCCTGCACGGGTTCGAGGATGATCGCCGCCACCCGGCCCGGGTCGAGATCGGCCTTGAACAGCGCCTTGATCCCGGCCATCGAGTCATCCACCCGCGTCCCGTGCAGCTCGATCGGGAAGGGGACATGGTAGATGTCGGGCATCATCGTGCCGAAACCCGCCTTGTAGGGCTGGACCTTGCCGGTCAGGCTCATCCCCATGAAGGTGCGGCCGTGGAAGGCGCCGCCGAAGGCGATGACCGCCTGCCGCCCGGTGGCGAAACGGGCGATCTTGACCGCATTCTCGACCGCCTCGGCCCCGGTTGTCACGAAGACGGTGCGCTTCTCGAAATCGCCGGGAACAAGGGCGTTCAGCCGTTCGCCAAGACGGATGTAATTCTCGTAGGGCAGGACCTGATGGCAGGTATGGGTGAAACTGTGCAGCTGCTTTTCCACCGCGGCCATGACCTTGGGATGGCAATGGCCGGTGTTGACCACGGCGATGCCTGCGGCGAAGTCGATGTAGCGGTTGCCCTCGACATCCCAGACCTCGGCGTTCTTCGCCCGGTCGACATAGACCTGCGTCATCATCCCCACGCCCCGGGCGATGGCGGTCTTGCGGCGTTCGGCAATCTCGGTGTTCAGCATGGTTCGGTCCGCTTGAAGGGGGCTCTGACTGGCCTTCTAGCCTGTCGCCCGCCCCCCGCGCCATGACGAAATCGACGCATCACGGCCGGGATCGGCCGAACTGTCGCCATTTCGATGAGCATCCGGAAGAAAAGTCGGACTGCGAATCACGTCATTCTTGACGGGCGACTTACTCTGCCGCAAGATGTTGTGGACGGTTGCCCCCAATTCCGCGTCATTATCCATCCGTCCAACATGTCGTGGGTATTGCGGGGTCAGCCCAGATGATGTGGTGGTTGGTCGCCCCCTTGGGCGCGCGCTGGACCGACAGCCGACACGACCTGGGATCGCGATCCCGTGAGGGCAGGCGAGCGAGCAGAACAAGGGGGGCCGGTGCAACGGCCCCCCGCCTTATGTCCGGCCCGCCACCTCGTCCGCCAGGGCGCGCAGCGCGGCCATCGCGTCATCGGCGCGGTCCTCGGGCACGAAAAGGTGGTCGTGGAAATAGCCTGCGACCGGATTGACCCCCATCCCCTGTGCCGCAAGCCGGGTGGCGATCCGCGCGATGAACCCCACCGCCTCGAGCGCGGAGTGAACGGTCAGGGTGATCCGGCGGCAGCGGAAAACGGGCCGCAGGGCGGGATCGCCTGCCTCGGCCTCGGGCAGGATCAGGGTCAGCCCCTCGTCCTCGTGCAGGGTCATGAGCGCGCGGGCGCGGGCCGGGTGATCGGTCCGGGGCGTGGTGCAGAACACATAGACCCCGGCCGCAAGCACCGGTGTCATCCCGGCCAGAAGCCGGTCGAGATCGGTCTCTCCCGAATGCGGGCCTGTGGTCATTGGCTTCCCCATCCGGCGGACTGCATCTCGTTCAGGCGGCTTACGGTGCGGCCGAATTCGAAACTGCCCTCGCCTTCGACATAAAGCATCTCGGGCCGGGCGTCGGCGGAGCAGATCAGCCGCACCTTTGCCTCGTAGAGCGCGTCGATCAAGGTCACGAAGCGCCGCGCCTGATTGAAATTCTCGGACGACAGCTGCGGGATATCCTCAAGGATCAGGACCCGCGCCGCCTGCGCCAGCGCAAGGTAATCGGCGGGGCCAAGCGGCTGGCCGCAAAGATCATAGAAGGTGGCCTTCGCCACGCCGTTGTGAAAGGCCGGGATTTCCACATCGCGGCCATGGACGCGAAGGCGCAGGGGCCCGCCCGCGCCGCCCGTCAGCCCCTCCCAGATCGTGCGGATGGCGGACCGGGCAGCCGAGCCGGCAGGGGTGAAATAGACCTGTGCCCCCTGAAGCCGCCCTTGCCGGTGATCCTGCGGGCCGGCCAGTTCGAACACGTCCATCCGCTCCTTGATGAGCGCGATGAAGGGCAGGAACAGAACGCGGTTCAAACCGTCAAGATAGAGGTCGTCGGGCGGCCGGTTCGAGGTGGTCACCACCGCCACGCCGCTGTCGATGAGGCGCTGGAACAGACGCCCCACGATCATCGCATCGGCGATATCGTCGATCTGCATCTCGTCGAAGGCAAGGAAGCGCACCTCGGCCGCGATCCTGTCGGCCACGGGGGCCAGCGAATCCTCGACCCCGCGCTTGCGGGCGGTGGCCATCTCGGCATGGACCCATTGCATGAAGGCGTGGAAATGCCGCCGCCATTTCGGCACCGTCACCGTTTCGGTCAGCAGGTCCATGAGCATGGACTTGCCCCGCCCCACGCCGCCCCAGAGATAGGCCCCGCGCACGGGCGGGGGGGCCTTGCGGAAGAGGCCCTTCTTCGGGGGCTGGCCAAGTTCCACCCGGATCCGGTCCAGCCGGCCAAGGGCGGCGCGCTGGGCGGGATCCTCGGTCAGGGCCCCGGCGCGGATGCGCGCGTCATAGAGGTCGGGCAGGGTGGTCATGGCTCTGGTCTAGCCCGCTCACGGAGCGGTGAAAAGCACCGCTCGCAGCCACCCGCCTGGGGGGGTCCAATGCCTCACGCCTCGCGCAGCACCTCACGCAAGAGCGCGACCACCGCGCTGGCATGGGTATGCACGAGCCCATGCCCCGCGCGCGCCACCACCTCCTGCTTGGCTGTCCGGTTCCAGGTGGCCAACGTGCCCAGCGCGCGCAGCGGCACCACATCATCCACCTCGCCCCAGATCGCGATGACCGGGATATCGTCGCGCGCAATCGCCCGGTGTTCGCCCTCGAGCGCCTCGGCCAGCATCCCCCGGCGGCTGGCAAGGACTGCGGTCAGAAAGCCCGGCCGCTGCAATTCGGCCAGTTGCGCATCGACGATCCCCGGCACCTCGGTCGGATCGCCCCGCGCCGCGATCAGACGCGCGGTCATCCGCCCCCGCGCCAGCACCGCATGCAGCCAGTCTCCAAGGACCGGGACCTTTTTCGTCCAGCGTTCGAAATCGTCCTCGACCACCTCGATCCCCGAGGGCGCGACCAGCATCAGCCGTTTCATCCGTTCGGGGAACCGCGCGGCAAAGGCGGTGGCGATGGCCCCGCCCATGGAATAGCCCAGAAGCGTCAGATCCTCGCGCAGCCCCTCATTCTCCAGCAGGTCAAGCAGCTGGGTCAGAAAGAAATCCCGGTCCTGCGCGCCCCGCACGGTTTCCGACTGGCCGCGTCCGTAAAGGTCATAGACCAGCACGCGGTAGCCGGTCTGCCCCAGCCCCTCGGCCACCGCCTCGAACACGGCCGATGGCGTGGTCAGGCCGTGGATCGCCACGACGACAGGCCCGCGCACGGGGCCGATCCAGCGGTAATGCGTGACCCCTTGCGACAGTTCCGCGAATTGCCCCGTGGCCAGCGCCCGGTCCGGCAAACGCAACCCAAGGCGCAAGACAACCGGGATGGCGACCAGCACCAGCCCGACCAGACCCAGCAGTCCCAGAACCCAAGCCACTTCGGCCGCACTCCCCAAAGAGCAGGCACGAAACGGTCAGCGCGCCCGCCAGACATCCAGAATGTGGCGGCTGACCATCAGGTCGAGATGCGCGCCACCCCCGTTCTTGAACAGGGTAATCTCGTCATCACTATGGCGAACAAAGGATTTCAGGTCGTAAAAGTCGGCAATCACATGCTCTGGCCCGATCACGCCCGCGGCAATCGGGTCCATCAGTTCCCCGATATGCTCCACCACCGTCTCGCGGTTGTCGCAAAAGACGCGGGCGCGGGCGATGGCGGTGTCGTCGGCCTCGCGCATGTCGGGGCGATAGGCGCCGATCAGGTCGATATGCTGGCCGGGGCGCAACCACGCGCCCTTCAGGATCGGCGTCGTGGTCATGGTGGCACAGGTCACGATATCGGCCCGGGCCACCGCCGCCTGAAGATCGCCCACCACCTCGACATCCGGGTGATCGGCGCGAAACCGTTCTGCCGCCTCGGCCGACCGGTTCCAGAGCAGGAACCGCGCCTCGGGAAAGGCCGCGCCATAGGCCGCGCGCAGCGACCGGCCCACCGTGCCTGCCCCTGCGATCAGGATCGTCCGGCTGTCGGGCCGCGCCAGCCGCATCGCGGCCAGCAGGCTGTCGCCGGCCGTCTTCCACTTGGTCACAAGATGGAAATCCAGCACCGCCTCGGGCCGCCCGTCTTCGTCCGAACACAGGTTCACCATCCCGTCGATACTGGGCAGCCCCTTCGCCCCGTTGCCCGGAAAGATCGTGCAGACCTTCACCGCGATCCCCAGCCCCGCGATCCATGCCGACCGGTTCAGAAGCGTATCCGCCCCCCGCCGCATCAGAACATCGGCCACCTCGGCGCGCGGCAGATCGTGCCCCGCCGCAATCGCCTCGGTCAGCCGCAGCCAGTCCAGCCCCGCCTCGCCTTCGGCAAAGGGAATGACCTCGATGCTCATCGCGCCTCCTCCTCGGTCAGAAGCCCTTCGGCCACCAGCCGCGCCGCCCAACCTTCGGGGCCTTCGAACAGATGCGCGCCCCAGCCCCGCGCCCGCGCCGCCGCGACATTCTCGGGCCGGTCATCGACGAAGAGAAGCCGCCCGGGCGCCACACCGCAATCCGCCTCGACCGCTTCATAGATCGCAGGTTCCGGCTTCATCACCCGAAGCGCGCCCGAGACATAGGCCCGGTCGAACTCGGTCAGGAAGGGATAGTGCGCCCGCGCCACCTCGAGCGTGTCGACCCCGAAATTGGTCAGCGCAAGGACCGGCATGCCCTTGGCCCGGAGCGCCCGCAAGAGCCGCACCGATCGCTCGATGACCGGAGCGAACATCTCGATCCAGCGCAGATGCCACATCTCGATCTCGTCCCGCCAGTCGGGATGCCGCGCCGCCAGCGCCGCCACCGCCTCGGCCATGCGCGCGCCCCGGTCCACGCTTGCGTTCATCCCCTCCAGATCGACCTCGGCCATCAACGCCCGGCGCCGCTCCGCCCCGATCACACCATCGTAGAACCGCACCGGATCCCATTCGACCAGCACGTTACCGATGTCGAACACCACCGCCTCGGGCCGCTCGCCCCGTCCCGTTCCAGACACTACCTGATCCCCTTCTTTTGTTTTCAAATATCCCGGTGGGGTGAGGCGGCATCAGAAACGGTCCGGTGGACCGTTTCGCCGCCGAACGTCAGGGCCGGGGGGCAGCGCCCCCCTTCCACCGCCGGGCCTGCGCCTCGCGCCAGATCAGGAACAGACCCGACCCCAGGATCAGCGCCATCCCCGCCAGTTCCCACACCCCCGGCCATTCCCCGAAGAACACCAGGCCAAAGATCAGTGCCATCGGCAGACCGGCATATTCGAAACTCGCCACCAGTGCCGCATCCGCGCTGCGATAGGCCTGCGAAATGAAATAGCCCCCCAGCGCGCTTGCCACCCCCACCATCACGAAGACCGGCAGGTCCGACATCGGCGGCCAGATCCAGGCGCGAAAGAAAAAGGCCAGTGACGGGTCCGACTGATCGGCGAACTGCCCCTGCCCGAACAGAAGCCCGCTGGTCGAGGCGACCACGACAAAGGTCGCCTGGACCGTGATCGTCATCGTCACCGCCGATTCCGTCCCCCCGATCCGCCGCGTCACGATCTGAAGAGCCGCATAGCACAAGGCCGCCACCAGCGGCAGCAGCGAGGCCGGCTGGAACGCCTCGGTTCCCGGCCGCAGGATGATCGCCACCCCCACCAGCCCCACCACGACCGAGGCCCAGCGCCGCGGGCCCACCGTCTCGCCCAGGATCACGACGGACAGGGCGGTGATGAAGAGGGGGGCGACAAAGAAGATCGCCACCGTCTCGGCCAGGGGCAGGCTTGCCAGCCCCATGAAGAAGGTGAAATTCGCCAGTACCACCAACACGCCACGCAACAGATGCATTCCCGGCCGACGTGTGCGCAGCGCGGCCAGTCCGCCGCTGAAGGGCAGGATGAAGGCCATCAGGAACGCCATCCCGATCAGCGAGCGGAACAGGATCACCTGATGCAGCGCATAGCCGTCGCTCAGCCCCTTGATCGAGGCATCGTTGATCGAGAACATCAGCACACCCGCCAGGGCATTGACCGCGCCGAAGATCGTGCGGTTGATCGGCGCGCTGACGGTCATTCGTTGCCTGCCTTTGGTGCCGCCTTCGCCGCCGCATCTGCCTTCGCGGCCCGCACCTCGCGTTCGAGACCGTCCAGAAACCGCGCCCGGTCCGCCTTGGTGAACGCGGCCCCGCCGCCCTGCCGGAACGGATCGGCCGCGCGCAGATCGGCCATCAGGTCGCGCGTGGCAAGCACCTGCCCGATGTTGCGCGCGTGCAGGCTTTCGCCATTGTGCCGGATGACCCGCGCGCCTGCCGCCACGCATCTTGCAGCCAGCGGAATGTCGCCCGTCACCACCACATCCCCCGTCCCCGCCCGTTCGGCGATCCAGATGTCGGCCACATCCGGCCCGTCCGGCACGATCACCGTCTCGACCAGAGGGTTCGGCGACGGCCGGATCCCCCCGTTCGACACGATGAAAAGCCGCAGCGCGTGGCGCGTGGCCACCCGTTCGGCCTCGGCCTTGACCGGGCAGGCATCGGCATCGACATAGATCACCGGTACAGCGCCTCGGCATGGAAGGCGACATGCTCGCCCATGAAGGTCGAGATGAAGAAATAGCTGTGGTCGTAGCCCGGCTGCAGCCGCACCACTGCCTCTTGCCGGCGCGCGGCGATGGCCGCGACCAGCGCCTCGGTCCGCAGAAGATCCCAGAACTGGTCCTTGGTCCCGGTATCGACCAGCATCGGACCGTCGAAGCCACGCTTCGCCATGAGAACGCTTGCGTCATGCCCGCTCCAGGCGGACTCGTCCGTCCCCAGATAGGCGGTGAACTGCTTGCGGCCCCAGTCGCTGGCCACCGGATTGCAGATCGGCGCAAAGGCCGAGACCGACCGGAACCGCCCCGGCAGCCCCATCGCCAGCGTCAGCGCCCCATGCCCGCCCATCGAATGGCCGGTGATCGCCTGCCGCTCTTCGTCGATCTCGAAATTCCGTGTCACCAGCGTGGGCAATTCATGGGCGACGTAATCCCACATGCGGAAATGCGGCGACCATGGCGCCTCGGTCGCGTTGACATAGAACCCCGCGCCCTGCCCCAGATCGAAGGCCGGGTCATCCGCCACCCCCTCGCCCCGGGGCGAGGTGTCCGGAAAGGCCAGCGCAAGCCCATGTTCGGCGGCAAAGGCCTGCGCACCCCCCTTGACCATCGCATTCTCATGCGTGCAGGTCAGACCCGACAGGAACCACAAGACCGGCACGGGGCCGTCCCGCGCCTCTTCGGGCAGGAACAGGCCGAAGGTCATCTAAAAGCCGCAGACCTCGGACGGAAGGGCATAGACACCCTGCACCCCGCCAAAACA
>JAFIEN010000032.1 GCA_020832515.1 Rubellimicrobium sp.
GGGGGGGGGGGGGCCCCCCCCCCCCCCCCCCGGCGGCCAAATTTCCCAAAAATCCCCCCCCGCCCCCGACCGGCCCCGCGCGAGGGTATCCGCGACATGAGCAGCGGCATCGAAGCCCGTGACCGCGCCCGCGCGCGCGCGCTTGTGCTGCCGGCGGCACTCTGGACGGTGCTCTTTTTCCTTGTCCCCTTCCTCGTCATGGCCGCGACCAGCCTCTGGCAGCGCACCGACGCCGGGATCGAACGGACATGGTCGCTGATCAACTATCTGGGGTTCCTGACCAATCCCACCCATGTCGGAGTGCTCGTTACCTCGCTCCAGATCACCGCCCTGGTCACGGTGCTGTCGGTCCTTCTGGCCTATCCGCTGGCCTGGATTCTGGCCGAAGAGGTGCCCGCGCGCTGGCGCCGCCTTGCGCTGGTCCTTGCCGTCGTGCCGTTCTGGACCTCATACGTCGTGCGCTCCTACGCTTGGTCGCTGGTGCTGGCGCGGCAGGGGATCCTCAATGTCTGGCTTGCGGGGATCGGCCTGCCCGCGCTTGACCTTGGCAATTCCAGGGCCGCCATCGTGATCGGCTTCACGCATTTCTTCACCATGCTGCTGACGCTGACGATCTATGCCAGCCTCACCCAGCTTGCCCCCAACCTGCGCCGCGCCGCGGCCGATCTGGGCGCGGGGCCCGTCGCCACCTTCCGCCATGTGATCCTGCCGCTGACCGCGCCCGGCATCGCGGTCGGCGCCTTCCTGACCTTCGCGCTCTGCATCGGCGATTATGTCACGCCGCAGATCCTTGGCGGCGGCAACGCACTCCTGATGCCGCAGCTCATCATGCTGCAACTGGGCCGGCGCGCCGATCTGCCGATGGCGGCGGCGCTGTCGATCATCCTGATGGTGGTCGTGACGCTGGCCTATCTTCTTGCCGCCCGCTTCATGAGGGCGCCGCGATGACCCGCTACGCCCTGTCCGCCGCCTATCTGCTGGCGCTCTATGCCTTCATCTTCTTGCCCGTCCTTGTCCTTGTCGCCTTCTCGTTCCAGGACGGCCGCTTTCCCGTGCCGCCCCTGCGCGGCCTCACGCTGCGCTGGCATGCCGAAGTGCTGGCCGATCCGCGCCTGATGGCGGGGCTGCGCAATTCGCTTGTCGTAGGTCTCGGGTCGTCGCTTGTCGCCCTCACCCTCGGCTTCCTCGCCGCACGCGGCCTTGCCCTGTCGGAGCTGCGCAGCGCGAGGGTGTTGCGCGCGGCGATCACGGCGCCGATCTCGGTCAGCTATCTGGTGATCGGGCTGGGCCTTCTGGCCACGCTCAACATGGCCGGTCTGGGCCTCTCGCTCTGGACCGTTGCCGTGGGCCATGTCGTGATCAACACGCCGCTTTGTTTCGCCATCTGCGCCGCCGCCATCGGCCCCGCGCAGGCGCAGGCCGAACGCGCCGCGCGCGACCTTGGCGCGGGAGAGTTGCGCATCATGGCCCTTGTCACGGCCCCCATGATCGCGCCCGCGCTGATCGCGGCCTTCCTTCTGTCCTTCACCTTCTCATGGGATGAATTCATCATCGCCTTCCTTCTGTCGCGCTTCGACCTGACGCTCCCGGTCGAGATCTGGAGCCTCCTGCGCTCGGGCCTCAACCCCAAGACCAATGCCGTGGGCAGCCTTGTCTTCCTCGTCTCGGCGCTGGCCCTTCTGGCCTATGAACTGGGGGCGCGGCGCAGATGACGGCGCGGATCGAGATCGGGGGGATGACCAAGCTTTACGGCGCGGCCAGCGCGCTCGATGCCGTGTCGCTGACGGTCGAGGCGGGGGAATATTGCGTGCTGCTGGGGCCGTCGGGCTGCGGCAAGACCACGCTTCTGAACATCATCGGCGGTTTCGCCGATCCCGATGAGGGGTCCTTGCGCATCGGCGGGCGCGACATGGTGGGGGTGCCGGCGGCGAAGCGGCCCACGACGACGGTGTTTCAGGATTACGCCCTGTTTCCCCACATGAGCCTTCTGGACAATGTGGGCTTCGGCCTGCGGATGCGGGGTGTGGCGAAATCCGCCCGCCACGCCCGCGCGCGCGAGATGCTGACGCTGGTGGGGCTGACCGGGGCGGATGGCAAGCGGCCGTCCGAGCTTTCGGGCGGGCAGCGGCAGCGGGTGGCGCTGGCGCGCGCGCTGGCGGTGGAACCCGATGTGCTGTTGCTGGACGAGCCCCTGGGTGCGCTCGACCTGAACCTGCGGCGGGCGATGCAGGAGGAGTTGAAGGGAATCCAGCGTCGGGTGGGCGCAACCTTCGTTCATGTTACCCATGATCAGGAAGAGGCGATGGCCATCGCCGATCGGATCGTGGTGATGCAGGGTGGCCGGATCGAGGATCAGGGGCCGCCCGAACGGGTCTACCGGGAACCCGCCACGCGCTTTGTGGCCTCGTTCCTGGGCGAGACGAATTTCCTGCCCGCGCGGGTGGAGGCAGGTCGGCTGGTGACGCCTCTTGGCGATCTGGGGTCCACGACGGCGGCCGAGGGGGCGGCGCTCACGCTGTCGGTCCGGCCCGAACATATCGGCCCCGGCGCCGCCGGTGACCTGCCCGGCCCCTGCGCGGTAATCGAGACGGTGTTTCAGGGCGTCCATCGCAAGGTCACCGTCCGCCCCGACCGCGCCCCCGACATGATCTTGCGCGCGCTGCTGCCCGTCGGGCAGGACGCGCGGCCCGGCGACCGGATCGACCTTGCGCTTGACCCCGATCACCTGACAATCCTGCCGGGAGGCGACAAATGATCCGCGCGAAGGCGAGCGACTGGTGGCGCACCACGCCCGTGAGCGACGGAATCACCCTGATCGACGAGCCGCATATCCAGCCCTTCTACCGCTGCAACTGCTGGCACATCCGCGGCGGGGACGAGGACCTGCTGGTCGACAGCGGCATGGGGGTGGTGTCGCTGCGGGAATGGGTGCCGCTGGTCACCGAACGCCCGCTGCTGGCGGTGGCGAGCCATACGCATTTCGACCATATCGGCTGCCATCACGAATTCCCCCACCGCGCGGTGCATCGGGCCGAGGCGCATCTGCTGGCCGCCCCCTCGCGCAAGGCGGTGCTGGCCGATCCTTACGTGACCGACGGGATCTTCAACTCGCTGCCGCCCGAACCCTATGAGAGCGCGGCCTATGAAGTGACGCCGGCACCGGCGACGCGGCTGCTGGAGGATGGCGATATCCTTGCCGCCGGCCCGCGCCGGTTCGAGGTGATCCATACCCCCGGCCACAGCCCTGGCGGGATCGCCTTGTGGGAGGCGGCGACGGGCGTCCTGATCTCGGGCGATATCGTCTATGACGGGCCGCTGATCGAGGACACCTATCATTCGGACATGGGCGATTACATCCGCTCGATGGAGCGGCTGTTGCATCTGCCGGTGCGGATCGTGCATGGCGGGCATTTCCCGAGTTTCCCGGGCGCGCGGCTGCGCGAGATCATCGAGGACTGGCTGGGGCGCAGGGCCGGGGGGTAAGCGCCGGCCCTGCCGCAGGGCGGCGAAATGGGGCCAAATGCCGCGCCCCCCCGACCCGCGGGTTTGACCTCGATCATGTCGCGCGCGGCCTGGTGCGGGCAGCATCCGACGAAAGAAGGAGACCGCCATGAAATCACTGCAGGACCGCAAGACCGATCTGATCGCCCGGCGCGCCGAACTTGTCGCGCGGATCACCGAGGTCGAACAGGAGCTCGAGTCCCACCACAACCCCGACTGGGAAGACAGCGCCACCGAGCGCGAGGGGGATGAGGTGCTCGAGCGACAGGGCCTGCATGCCAGCGCCGAGATCGTGAAGATCGACGCGGCGCTCGGCCGGGTCGAGGCAGGGGACTATGGCACTTGCGTCAAATGCGGCGAGGCGATCGGCGAGGCGCGGCTGGACCTGCTGCCCTGGACCCCGTTCTGCCAGGGCTGCGCAGTGTGAGGCGCTGGAACGGGGGCTCTGCCCCCATCGCCTTCGGCGATTCCCCCGGGATATTTCGAAACGAAAGAAAGCATCGAAGGGCGCGGCCGGATCAGGCGGGACCCGTCCCGGGGATCAGCGCAACTGGGCAAGCAGGTCGCGTGACGGCTCGCCTGTGACGGGAAGCCCGCGGGATTGCTGGAAGGCGGTGATGGCGGCGCGGGTATTGGTGCCGATCACACCGTCCACGCCTTGCGTGTCGAAGCCGCGGGCGGTGAGCCGGCGCTGGATCTCTTGCCGGTCGGCCTTGGTCAGGCCCTGGGCGTCGGGGGGGAAATTGCCGCGAATCTCCGGACCGCCGCGCAGTCGGTCCGAAAGATGGCCCACGCCGATCACGTAGAATTCGGAATTGTTGTAGCGGGTCAGGACGGTGAAGTTGCGGAAGGTCATGAAGGCCGGGCCTGCCGGGCCTGCCGGCAGGATGATCGAGGCGGGGCCGTGGTCGGCGACGGGGCGGCCGTCCATGTCGCGCACGCCCTGCCCCGTCCAGTCGGCGACGCTGCGCGTGGTCGTGCGGCCGGCCTGGGCACGGTTGAAGCCTTCGGGCAGGCGGACCTCGACGCCCCAGGGTTGCCCCCGTGTCCAGCCCGAACGGGCGACGTAATTGGCGGCCGAGGCGAGCCCGTCGGTCGGGTCGTCCGACCAGATGTCGCGCCGCCCGTCGCCGCGGAAATCGACGGCGAAGGAGAGGTAGGTCGTGGGGATGAACTGGGTGTGGCCCATGGCGCCGGCCCAGCTTCCCACCATCCGGTCGGGCGTGGTGTCGCCGTTCTGCAGGATGCGAAGCGCCGCGGTCAGTTGCTGTTCGAAAAAGGCGCCGCGCCGCCCGTCATAGGCCAGTGTCGCGGTCGAGGAAACGACGGGGATCGTGCCGCGGCGTTCGCCATACATGCTTTCAAGCCCCCAGATCGCGGTCACGACATGGGATTCGACGCCGAAACGGCCTTCGATCTCGGCCAGGAGTGCGCGGTGTTGCGCCAGGTTCGCGCGCCCCTTGGCGATGCGGTCGTCGGAGGCCGCGATCGAGAGGTAATC
Organism: Rubellimicrobium sp.; assembly: GCA_020832515.1. GTDB lineage: Bacteria > Pseudomonadota > Alphaproteobacteria > Rhodobacterales > Rhodobacteraceae > JAFIEN01. Next base: position 5,003 of record JAFIEN010000032.1, read on the forward strand.
CTCGAGCGTGCGGGTGAATTCGGTCTGGTTGCGGTCGCGGTCGATGACGCCGGGCAGGAAACCTGCGCCGCGCAGCGCTGCGTCGAGCGTGGACTGGTTGATCCCGTTCGAGGCCGCGCGGCCGCGGAAGCCGCCCAGCCATGCGTCGAAACCGGGGTTGGGCTGCGGCAGGAAGGCGGGATCGGGCGCTTCGGGGCGCGCGCTTGCAGTGCTGCCCGTGCCGCCACGCGGACCTGCCCCGCAGGCCGAGAGCGCCGATGCGCCCAATCCCCCAAGCACCACTCGCCGTGTCATGCGCATGCCCTGCCCTCTGCCTCTGCCCTTTGGCGCGAGAGTAGCGCAATGCAGGGCAAGAGGCCAAGGGGCCGCGCACGCACGGTGAAGTGACCGGGACGCAGCCGACTATGTGTCGCGCGGGCGCAGGAGCGCCGGCGGGGGCATGTCGTCGAAGGGGGTGGCGTAGCTGGGCCTGTGGGCGAAGCGGCGCAATGTGAGGTGCAGTCCGGCCAGTGCGCCGGGGGCGAGGTCGATCGCAAGATGCGGGCCACCGACGGTCTGCGTCGCCTCGCCGAGGGCGGCATGGGTGATCTCGTGTTCGCCGAAGGCGCCGGCCTGAAGGATGGCGCGGGCCGGGTGGGCCGGGTCGGTATTGACGAGTGTGAGCGAGATGCCGTCCGCGTCGATGCCGTGGACGAGAGCCGCGACGCCAGGGGGCAGGCCGGGACGTCGGGCCGTGGCGTCGAACCAGCGGATGGAGGCGTGTTGCAGCCCGCCGTGATAGACATGCATCGGCGCGCCCATCGTGAGCTGCACCAGTGCCTCGCACAGGACCGGCGTCAGGTCCTGCCACATGTGGATCGTCATGCTTTCGCGGTAGTGATCCATCGTCAGCGGATCGTTTTCGTCCGCCCGATACCGGGCGATCTGGGCCGCCACCGACTCGAGCGTCGTCTGCAGGCGGCGGACCGGATAGCCCGGATCGCGGCCGCGAATGAAGGCGAACCACTGGGCGGTATTGCCGTTGAAGCCCATGTGCCCGCCGATATTCTTCGCATAGCCCGAAAAGCCGGTGTCGATCGTGTCGAACACCTCCGACAGGCCGCGTTCAGCGCGCTCTGCATCCTCTTCGGCCAGCGACATCATCCACAGGTAGACGCCATACATCGGGTGCATCTCGCGCCAGTCGCGCCAGCCGGCATCGTAATGGCGGTTGGGGACAAGGGTCTTGCCCCCCTCTTCGCGGCGGAGCGACCAGAGATGGTCAAGCTGGCTGCGGGGCAGCGCCAGATGGGACGTGTCGCCGGTCAGCAGGACCGCGTTGGTGGCGGCGATGCAGAGCGGCTCGAGTATGGAAAAGGCGCCATGCGGCCAGCGCCAGCCGTAGTAGCCGCCCCACCATTTGCCGTCGTTGTATTCGCCGATCTGCCCCGACAGGCCGATATTGTCGGGGGTGATGCCGCCGCTTTCGGCCGTGCGATCGGTCCAGGCGGCGGTGTAGTCGAGCGCCCAGTCCCGGAAGGACGCCTCGCCCGTGTGCAGGTAGGCGTGCAGCGCCATGCTGGTGGCCGCAAGGTTCAGCGGTACGTCTCCACGCGCCTGCCGTGCGTTGATGCGGGTCAGGATCTGGTCGTAGACCGCATCGTCCGACCAGTTGCACTTCATCGCATAGGGGTCGATGCCGGGCAGATCCTCGAAGGGCGGCAGGTAGTTGTCGAGGATCTCGCGATGGGTGCACCAGTCCTCGGCCGTCTGGTGGAAGCGCGGCCCGCGGCTGCCGGTGATGGGCGAGCGGATCAGTCGGCGCTCGGCATCCCAGTTGCCCACGCGGTCGGTCGTATAGAGTGTGGCGAAGTTCACCGCCCGGCCCCGCTCCTTCAGCGAGGAGGGGTCGGCAAGGCCCAGGAAATACTGGAACAGATAGCCTTCGCCGTGATGCATCCAGTCGTAATAGGCGTCGAATTCATCGTGGATCTGGCCGTACTCTGTCCATTGCCAGGTGATGCCGTCCCAGATCACCCGCGCCCGGTCCAGCACGGCGCGGCTGCCCCCCAGCGCATAGAGCAGCGGGAAGTTCATGAAGCCCTCGTAGGGGTCGTCGGACCCGTCCATCCCGGGCCATTCGTCGCGCCAGTGAAGCGTGCCGTCGGGCCGGGCGTAGCGGTCGGCGAATTCGAGGGCGGCGGCATCGAGCACGTCGAACAGATGCCGCTGCAGGAGAGCCCAGTCGGGCGGGGCGGCGCGGGTTTCGGCGGTCAGGGTGGGGATCACAATGCGGTGCCTGTCTCGGGGTTGAAGAAGGTTATGGCAGAGCGGTCGACGCCCAGGTCGATCATGGCACCGGGGGCCAGGCCGATGCGGGGCGGCAGGCGGGCGGTGATCTCGCGTCCTGCGACGCTGAGGACGACCATCGTGTCGGGGCCGGTGGGTTCCAGCACCTCGATCCGCCCGGTCAGGCGGACGGGGCTGCCCTCGCCAAGGGTGAAATGCTCGGGCCGGATGCCGGCGATCACCCGTGCCCCCTGCCCCGCCGGTGCCCGGTCAAGGGCCACACGCTGGCCGTCGCCGGTCAGCACAAGAGCGGGGCCGCCCTCGGTTTCGACCGTGCCGTCGAGAAAGTTCATCGCGGGCGAGCCGATGAAGCCTGCCACGAACATGTTTGCGGGCCGGTCGTAGATCGTCTGAGGATCGGCAAGCTGCTGGATCACGCCTTCCTTCATCACGGCGACCTTGGTGCCCAGCGTCATCGCCTCGACCTGATCATGGGTGACATAGACCACCGTGGTGCCAAGGCGGTCGTGCAGGCGCTTGATCTCGGTCCGCATCTGGACCCGCAGCTTGGCATCGAGGTTCGACAGCGGCTCGTCGAACAGGAACAGGTCGGGGTCGCGCACGATGGCGCGGCCCATGGCGACGCGCTGGCGCTGGCCGCCGGAAAGCTGCGCCGGTTTGCGGTCAAGCAGGTGGCCGATCTGCAGCAGGTCAGCGGCGGCGCGGACCTTTTCCACGCGCTCGGGCCCGGGAACCTTTCGCATCTCGAGGCCGAAGCCGATGTTCCGCGCCACGTCCATCGTCGGGTAAAGCGCATAGGACTGGAACACCATCGCGATGTTGCGGTCCTTGGGAAAGACCTCGTTGACCCGCCGCCCGCCGACAAGGATGTCGCCCGCAGACGCCTCTTCCAGCCCCGCGATGATCGACAGGAGCGTGGACTTGCCGCAGCCCGATGGGCCGAGCAGGACGAGGAAACCGCCGTCCTCCAACTCCAGATCGACGGAACTCAGCACTTCGAGCGCGCCAAAGCTTTTGCGGATGCCTTGCAGTTCAAGCGTTGCCATGACCTAGCCCTTCACCGCACCGGCCGCGATGCCCGCGACCATCGCCCGCTGGATCAGCGCGAAGAGCACGATCACCGGCAGGATCGAGATGATGCCGCCGGCCGCCAGCATCCCCCAGGGCAACTGGAACTCGCCCACCATCAGCTGCAACCCCACCGGCCATGTGCGCGATCCCTGGCTGGTGGTCAGCATCAAGGCGAACAGGAACTCGTTCCAGGCGGCGATGGCGACGAAGATGCAGGTGGCCAGCACCCCGTTGCGGGCGATCGGCATGACGATGCGCACCATCGCGCCCAGCCGGGTCGATCCGTCGATGCGGGCAGCACTTTCCAGCTCTTTCGGGGCGGCGTCGAAGAAGCCCTTCATCATCCAGACGAACAGCGGCAACAGGAACGAGGTATAGGCGATGGCGAGCCCCACCCGGCTGTCCAGAAGCCCCACCTGCCGCATGACGACGAAGAGCGGAATGATCATCATCACGGCCGGAAACATCCGCACCACCAGATAGCCCATCATCAGCGGCATCCGGCCGGGAAAGCGGAAACGGGCGAAGGCATAGCTGGCCACCGTTCCGGTGACGAGGCAGATGGCGACGGTCACGGTGGTCACGACCAGCGAGTTGACGACCAGCACCGGATAGTTCGACTGGTTCCAGAGCGTCACGTAATGGTCGAAGGTGATGCGCGTGGGCCAGTAGATCATCTCGCGCGTGACGATATCGGCCTCGTATTTCAGCGAAGTCAGCAGCGTCCACAGGATCGGCAGGATGCAGACGGCCGACAGGATGACAAGCACCGCATAGGTCAGCAAGTCCCAGAGTCTTGACCTTGGCATGGCTTACTCCTGATTGATGCGGCTAAGGCGGATGTAGATCCATGCGAAGATCATCAGCAGGATGAACATCACCACGGACAAGGCGCTGGCATAGCCGAAGTTGAAGTCGCGATATGCGGTCTGGAAGGCAAAGAGCGACAGTACCATGGTCGACCGCCCGGGGCCGCCGCTGGTCAGAACAAGCAGAAGATCGGGCGAATTCACGAGGCCGATCACCCGCAGAATGACGGCGGCGGCGATGATCGTCTTGATCATCGGCAGGGTGATCAGGCGCAATTGCGCGACCGGCCCTGCCCCGTCGATGCTGGCGGCCTTGTAGAGGTCGGTCGGGATGCCCTTGAGGCCCGCAAGGATCAGCAGCGTGAAGAAGGGAAAGCTCTTCCACGCCTCGACCAGGATGGCGGCGGCCATGGCGGTGGCGGGATCGGCGAACCAGGCGCGGTAACTGTCGATCAGGCCGGCCTTGAGCAGCAGGTCGTTGATCACGCCCAGCCGCGGATCAAGCATCAGCGACCACATATGCCCCGCCACCACATTGGGCAGGAAGAAGGGCAGAAGGATCATCACTGCGAAGATGCGGCTGCCGGGAAGGTTGCGGTGGAGTGCAAGCGCCGCGATCAGGCCGATCAGGAATTCGAGGATGATGGCGAAAGTGACCCAGACGGCCGTGTTGCGCAGCGACAGCCAGAAGATCGGATCGTTGAGCATCCGCTGATAGTGCTTCAGGCCGACGAAACCGGTGCCGAGGTCGGGCCGGTTCAGCCGCATCTCGCGGAAGCTCATCTGGATGCCGTAGATCGTGGGATAGAGGACGACCGCCGTGATCAGCAGAAGCGAGGGAAGAAGCAGGAGGTACATCCAGTACCGCGTCTCGGACAATTCGCCGATCATGCGGACGGGATTGATCGCCTCCCATGTGGTTCTTGGCGGTGATGCGGGGCTTGATGTCATCGGCTCTGGCGGGTGCGGCGGTCCGTTATGCCCGGCCCCTGGGCCCGTGACGGGCGCAGAAGCCTCCGGCGGGGATATTTGAAAACAAAAGAAGCAGCAGGCCGGTCATGCGGCCGAAGGTGGCGCGGGCGGGCGGGAGAGGACCCGCCCGCGCCGGGACGTGCCCCGCCTTAGCGGATCGCCTCTTCGAGGGCGTCGATCATCTGATCGACCGCCTGTTCGGGGGTCAGTTGCCCGATCAGAACCGCCTGGAACAGCGGCATGACCGAGGTTTCGGACCAGCCGGCATAGCCCGGGAAGCTGGGCGGCGGGCCGCCGAAGCCCAGCGTTTCGGAGGCCGGCGCATAGAGGGGGTCGCCCGCGATGCGGGGATCGGCAGCGGCGACCGAGGAAGCCGGGAAATAGCCCGTGGCGCCCAGAAGGGCCACCGCCGCATCCGGTTCGCCCCAGTAGGAGATCCACTCCCAGGCGGCATCGGCATTCGCCTCGCTGGTCAGCGAATTGAACGCATAGCCAAGGCGCGCGACGCGGGCGGCGGGACCGGCGGGCATCACGGCAGTGGCAAACTCGACACCGGGTTCGAGGAAGCTCGCCATGTCCTGGAAGGATCCGGTATGGTGCCAGATCATGCCGGTCTGGCCGGTCTGGAAGGCCTCCATGATCTGGCGGAAGCCGTCGTTGGGGGCGCTGGAGGGCACCGCGCCATGCCGCGTCAGAAGGCCCGCGTACCAGTCGACCGCCTCGACCGCGGCGTCGCGGTTCAGGCCGATCTCGCCATTCGAGACGATGGGGGCGCCGAAGCTTTCCATCACGTCGATCACGAAGGACTGCCCGCCCGCGCCGCCGCGCATACTGAAGCCGTAGCGGTTCTGCGAGGCATCGGTGACGGCGATGGCCGCTTCCTCGAATTCGGCATAGGTGGTGGGGGCCGACAGTCCCTCGGCATCGAACCAGTCCTTGCGGTAATACATCCACGGCACGAAGGCGAAGGCCGGCAGGCCGTAGATGCGCCCGTCGGCATCGGTGATCGAGGCGAAGCGGGCGTCGTCGAAATCACCGCGCCGGTCCCAGGAATTCAGCCGGTCGGTCAGGTCGATCAGCGCGCCCATGGCGTGCAGGTCGGCGAAGCGCTCGGATGCGACCATGGTCACGTCGGGTCTTGAATTGGCAACGACCGCCGCCGTGACCTTGGCCATGAATTCGGGGTTGGGGATGTTTTCCTGCGTCACCCTTATGTCGGGGAAGCTGGCATGGAACGAGGCCATCACCGCCTCGAGGCCCGAAAACTCGGACTGGCTGGTGAAGGTGTGCCAGTAGTTGATCGCGGCCTGCTGGGCCATGGCCCAATGCGGCATGAGTGCTGTGGCACCGGCCACGCCGGCGCCGGTCTGAAGCAGGCGGCGTCTGGAGAGTGTCGAAGTCATGGGGTCCTCCCTTCTGGATGGTGCCGGGCGGGCGTTCCGCCTCTGTCCCGGCCGAATGAGTCGTCAGAAATGCCTTTCGGTCACCTCGACTTTCGCAATGGCCTGCGCGTCGAGCGCCGCCGGATCGGCCCGGTAGCCAAGGCCCGGTTCGTCGCTGACCGTCAGGTTGCCGTCGACGATCGCCAGCGGGCCAAGGTCCTTCAGGCCGGCGATCTGCTCGGTGTTCATGACCAGCTGTTCGTAATAGTCGTTGCTGCTGATGGCGGCGCAGATCTGGGCGTTCTCCAGCCCCATCCCGTGCACCTGACAGCGCATCCCGAAGCTTTCCGACAGATGCGCGATCTTCATCGAACCGGTGAAGCCGCCCTTGTAGAAGGACGACACCCGGGTCATGTCGAGGGCGCGCGCCTCGATCCAGCTTGCCATGTTGAAATGCACCCCGTCCGAGGTTTCGGCGGCAAGGACCGGAATATCCAGCTTCTCGCACAGCTTGGTATAGGCGCCGAGGTAGAATTCGCGCATCGGCTCCTCGTACCAGAGGAAACCCTCGTCCTGCAGGGCCTTTCCCACGGTCAGCGCATCGACATAGTCCCAGCCGGCAGACCCGTCGAACATCAGGTCGGCGTCGGGGCCGGTCCAGCGCCGAAGCGCGCGAGAGAGTTCGATATCGCGCTTCACATCGCCCCATGCATGCAGCTTGAAGGCGGTGAAACCGATGTCCATGCAATGCTTGATGTGGCGTTCATATTCTTCCAGCGTCGGCCATGTCACGGTCGAGGCATAGGCGGGCACGACCGGGTCATGGCCGCCCAGCATCTGGTAGACCGGCATGCCGGCCACCTGCGATTTCACATCCCAGCACAGCATGTCGAGCGCGCCCAGAAGGCGCATGTGGATCTCTTCGACGCGGTCCACCTCCCAGACCAGATGCCACATGCGCTCGGTCAGGAGGGGGTTTTCGCCGATGAAATGGTGGAACCGGCGGCGGACAAGGTCGATCACCGCATCGCCACGCGCAAGCTCGAGCACGCCCGTGATGCCCGCATCCGTCTCCATGCGCACCACGGCCTTGCGGGGGCGGTCGCCTTTGGGGATATCGCCATGCGATCCGGGAAGGCCGTCGCGCCAGATGAAGGCGGGGCCCGGGTCGGTTTCGACGAGCCAGCACGTGAAGGAGGTGATACGCATTCGCAGCCTTGATGATATATTCCTGAGGCATAAGAGCACCAATGGATCGCGCCGTAAACGAAGAAATGATCGGTATTGCAAGACTTGGTTGAACCAACCTGATATATCAGGCAGTGTCCGACCGGGGCGCCCGGTCTTTTCTGGACGGCGGGTGCCGCCACCCGATCATGAACGATTCGACCTGCATCTGCGAAGGCACCTGATGACGCTCATGCCTGACACTAACGAACCCGCCCCCAGCCGCCACCCGGCCGAGCCGCAAGGCTATCACCTCTTGCGCGAGGCGATGGACCGGGGCGACCTGCAGCCCGGCATGGCGCTGACCCAGAACGAGATGTGCCGCATCCTGGGCCTGTCATTGACGCCGCTGCGCGAGGCGCTGGTCCTGCTGCAGGCCTATGGGCTGGTGGATGTCCGGCCAAGGACTGGCATTCATATCGTCTATCCGGACGTGGCCTTCATCCGCGAGAACTTCCAGTTCCGTATCCTGATCGAGGTCAATGCGCTCAAGGTCTTTGCCCAGACCGACCTGCGCGACTGGCTGGTGCGCAACATCGCCGCGCATGAACGCAGCACGCACGAATTGTCGGAAAGCGGCAATATCGACGCGGCCATCGCCCGCTTCATCGCGGTCGACCAGAGGTTTCACGCCGATATCGTCGGGGTCTTCGGCAATCCGACGATGCTGGCCACGCATCGCCGCCTGCAGGCCAATATCGGGATGGCGCGGCTGACGCACAAGCGCGTGCCCTTCCGGCAGCAACTGCTGGACACGGTCGACGAGCATCGCAAGATCCTTGCCGCACTCGAGGATGCCGATCGTGACGGTGCCATCGCAGCACTCGAGGCGCATTTCCAGGCATCGACCCACCGCACCTTCGCAGCCTGAGGGCCGCAGACCTGGCCGGGCCGGGTTGACGTGACCTTGCGGCATCGTCCGGCGGACAAACGCAATGCTCACTCGATGACCACAGGCTTCGCCCTGCGGCCCGATCACCGGGCGGGACCGGAGGGGTGTGATGGACATTCGCCACGTGCAGTTGCTGCTGGCCAGCGCCAATTACTATGCGGGGGCCATCGACGGGGTGGCCGGGCCGCTGACGATGCGCGGGGTCGGCATCGTCCAGCGCAACGGTGGCTTCGACTGGCGCGGCTGGCCGGATGCACGCCGGCTGATCGGGGTGGGGCAGCGGATCCTTGCGGTTCAGGGGTTCGAACCCGGCCCCGTGGATGGCTGGGCCGGGCACAACACGCGCGCCGCCCTGACGGCCTGGCAGGTCCGGCGCGAGACGGGCCAGGACTGGCAGGTCACCCGGCGGCCGGTGCAGGCATCTGGGCCACAGCATGGCCCGGACACCGCGCAGGCGGCCTATCCGAGTCAATCCGCGATGGTGCCCTTCTATGGCCCTGCCGGCGGACCCGAGGCGACGGCGGGGATCGTCGCCCTGCCCTTTGCGTTCCAGCTTTCGTGGAACCTGTCGCAAGAGATCCGGAGCTTCCGGTGCCACAGGCGTCTGGCCGCACCGCTGACCTCCATCTTCGCCGAGACCGCCCGCCACTACGGCCAGGCGCGGATGACCGCGCTGCGGCTGCACATCTGGGGCGGCTGTTTCAATCATCGCAACATGCGCGGGGGATCTGCGCTTTCGACGCATGCATGGGGGGCTGCGGTGGATCTGGACCCCGAGCGCAACATGCTGAGTTGGGGACGTGACAGGGCCGCGCTGGCGCAAGGCGACTACGATGCCTTCTGGCGCATCGTCGAGACGCACGGCGCCACGTCGTTGGGCAAGGTGGCCGATCGCGACTGGATGCATCTGCAGTTCGCCCGGCTCTAGCCGCGCCCCCGTCGGGTTGTGTCTGCCCGGGCGGCGGACTTGCATCGGGTGCGGCCCGCGCCCATCCTGCGACCAGGCCTTGAACCGCAATCGTTCGGGGCGGCAGCATGCAGGGAAAGGGGGGGCCATGTTCATCGCGATGAACCGGTTCCGGATCGTGCCGGGACGCGAGGCGGAATTCGAACAGGTCTGGCGCGGCCGCGAATCCCGTCTGGGCGACGTGCCGGGCTTTCGCGCGTTTTCCCTGCTGCAGGGCCCCCGGGCCGAGGATCATTCCCTGTATGTCAGCCATTCGGTCTGGGCTGACGAGGCAAGCTTCAGGGACTGGACCCGTTCCGAAGCTTTCCGCGCCGCCCACCGCGATGCCGCCGACACGCGGGGCCTGTATCTTGAAGCGCCGCGATTCGAAGGCTTTGCCGCCGTCCTGAGCGAAACGGCCAAGGCCTGATCCCGATCGGCAACGGCGACCTGCACCGCAGTCGCCTGTGTTGACCGCCAGATGGATGGAGCGATTCGGCATCTTGCCCTGCCCGTACCGGCCGGGGTGTCGCGTCACGGTCACATTGTCCGGGCATGAGAGACGGTCATCCCTTGCCGGGACCCTGCGGAAACCACCGCGAAGCGTTCGCCGGGTGCCGGATTTTTCTGCAACAGCGCGAAGTTTCGTGCACATGACCCGCAGCGCCTGTGCCGGCGCCTGCGGGATGTGCGGAACGACTTGAAATAGGTCAGCAATTCGTATGCATTTGCTGCATGGCAGCATTGCCGAAAGGAGACATTGTGCAGCCGCAGCATTTGCCTACCTTCTGTCCTGCAAGCGCCACACTGCAACGGCGCAACGGAAGAGCAGAACAGAAGAGAGATGAACATGGCTTATGCAACCGAAAACCGCACCGATGCCCTCTCGGTGGCATCGCGGCTCGACGTTTTTCGCGCGGCCATCATGGACCGCGTCACGAAGTATCAACTGTATCGGACGACGATGCTGGAACTCAAGACGCTGTCGGATCGGGAACTGAACGATCTGGGCATCGATCGCGGCATGATCCGCGACATCGCGCACGAGGCCGCTTACGGCCGCTGAAATTGAATATCGGATGGGCTTTCCTCCTCCCTTGGCCCGTTCGATCCTACGCCCCGCTCTCCTCCTCCTCCCTTGAGCGGGCGTGAACAGAGCGGCGGCCCCGCCACCTCCCGGTGCCGCCGCGTCTGGAAAAACGAATAACGGACACGCCCTCCTCCTCCCTGGGTCGTGGACCGTGACGCGGAGACCGGATCGCCTCCTCCCTGATCCGGGATCCTGAAAGACCGGATGCGCCGCCCTCCTCCTCCCTGGCGGTCGCAGACGAAACGGTGACGGCGCCCTCCTCCTCCCTGGCGCCGTCACCGACCCTATGGAATTAGAATCGGGCGTCCTCCTCCTCCTCCCTTGGGCGTCCGTATCCTCGAGCGGCGGCATCACCTCCTCCCGGTGCCGCCGCTTTTTTTATACGCGCGCATCCTTGGGCGAGCCCATGACGATGTAGGAGGTAATCGAGCGAACAACGGGAACGGTGCCCAGCACTTCGGTATGGAAGGCCTTGTAGGCAGCAAGGTCGCGCGCCTCGACCCGCAGGAGGTATTCGAAGGCACCCGCGATGTTGTGGCATTCGACAACCTCGGGCGCGGCCGCCATCGCGCGTTCGAAACGGTCCTGCGCGGCCTTGGTATGGTCCGACAGCCCCACGGCCACATAGACCACATAGCCCCGCCCCGCCTTGGCCGGATCAAGCACCGCGCGGTAGCCGCGGATGACGCCCCGCCGTTCAAGCTCCTGCACCCGGCGCAGGCAGGCCGAGGGCGACAGGCCCACGCGCGCGGAAAGATCGAGATTGCTGATGCGCCCTTCGCGGGCAAGGATGTGCAATATCCGGTCGTTGATCAGGTCATTCGTGGTCATGGATTGCAGGAATATTGCATCCGACCGCATGAATGCAACTTCTGGCCATCATCCTGCGGCTAATCTGGCGCCATGATGACGATTGACCTTCTTCTGCCGCTTGTCCTTTTCGCCTTTGTGACCTCGATCACGCCGGGGCCGAACAACCTGATGCTGATGGCCTCGGGCGCGAATTTCGGTCTGAGGCGCACGGTACCGCACATGCTGGGGGTGGCGATCGGATTCGTCGCGATGGTGATCGGGATCGGCCTCGGGATCGCGGCGTTGTTCGAACTGTATCCGGCAAGCCGGGTCGCCCTGATGGCTTGCTCGGTGGTCTATCTGCTGTATCTGGCCTGGAAGATCGCGACCGCAGCCCCCCGGGACAAGGGCGCGGGCGCGGGGCGGCCGTTGACCTTCCTGCAGGCGGCGGCCTTTCAATGGGTCAACCCCAAGGCCTGGGCCATGGCGCTGTCGGCGGTCACGGTCTATGCCGAGGGTCCGTCGCTGGAGAGCGTCGTTTTCGTGGCGGTGGTGTTCGGGCTGGTCAACCTGCCCTCGGTCGGTGTCTGGGTGATCCTTGGGCGAGAGATGCAGCGGATCCTGACCAGCCCTGCACGGCTTCGGGCGTTCAACTGGACGATGGCGGCACTGCTGGTGACGAGCCTTGCGGCATTGGTGGAGATCGGCTCAGGTCGGCGGCTGAAATTTGTCCAAATTTCAGCCTCTGGCCTGGCGGCCAGCGGGGGGCTCTGCCCCCCCGGGGGCTGACGCCCCCTCCCCCGGGATATTTTTCAACAAAAGAAGCAGACAGGCATCGAGCAAGGCCTTGAGGCGGCCTCTCGTGGCCGGCGCGTCGAGGGCCTTGGTGCCCCAAGGCCGGATCGACAGTCAGAAGGGCACGTCGTCGGCCGCCTCGGCACTGACGACATAACGTGCGACGACCTTCTTTTCGCCCGCCTTGTCGAAGGCGATGTCTAGCTTGTCGCCCTCGATCCCCGTCACATTGCCATAGCCGAATTTCTGGTGAAACACCCGGTCGCCCGTGGTGAAGGCGGAGACGGCATCGAGGTCGATGACGATGTTCTTCGCCTCACCGGGCGAGGCCATGCCCCGCGCGCCCGCCCGCGCCTGAAGGCGGCGCCAGCCGGGCGAGTTGTAGACATCGGCCGATGCGGCCTTCTGGTGCAGGTTCGACCGGTCCATCCCCTGCAGCACCGGGCTGGCCTGCGAGGCCATGCCGGCCGCACCATAGCCGCCGCCGTAGAGGCCCGGGGGGGTCAGCACGTCGACATGATCGGCGGGCAGTTCGTCGATGAAGCGCGAGGGCAGCGCGGATTGCCACTGGCCATAGACCCGGCGGTTGCCCGCGAAGCTGATGGTGCAGAGCGCCTCGGCCCGGGTGATGCCGACGTAAGCCAGCCGGCGTTCCTCTTCGAGGCCCTTCAGCCCGCTTTCGTCCATCGAGCGCTGGCTCGGAAACAGCCCGTCCTCCCACCCCGGCAGGAAGACGGCGGGAAACTCCAGCCCCTTGGCGGCATGGAGCGTCATGATCGAGACCTTCTCGCCTGCCTCTTCGTTTTCGTTGTCCATGATCAGCGCGATATGTTCGAGAAAGCCCTGCAGGTTTTCGAACTGTTCCAGCGCCTTGACCAGTTCCTTGAGGTTCTCCAGCCGCCCCGGCGCCTCGGGCGTCTTGTCGGCTTGCCACATGGCGGTGTAGCCGCTTTCGTCCAGAATCATCTCGGCCAGTTCGACATGGGTATCGGCCTCGGCCAGGACCTGTCCGTGCCAGCGGTCGATCCCGGCGACGAGTTCCCCCAGCGCCTGCCCGCCCTTGCCGCCGATCAGGCGGGACTGAACGACCAGCCGCGCGCCTTCGACGAGGCTTACCCCGTTGGCCCGCGCTGTCTTCTGGATCGTTTGCACCGCCTTGTCGCCCAGGCCGCGCTTGGGGGTGTTCACGATCCGCTCGAAGGCCAGATCGTCGGCGGGCGAGACGGCGAGGCGGAAATAGGCCATGGCATCGCGGATCTCGAGCCGTTCGTAGAACCGGGGGCCGCCGATCACCCGGTAAGGCAGGCCGATGGTCAGGAACCGGTCCTCGAAGGCGCGCATCTGGTGCGAGGCGCGGACAAGGATCGCCATGGAATCCAGCTCGAACGGATCCATCCCGCGGGTGCCGCGCTGCATCGATTCGATCTCTTCGCCGATCCAGCGGGCCTCTTCCTCGCCGTCCCAATGGCCGATGAGGCGGACCTTCTCGCCCTCGTTCCGGTCGGTCCAGAGCGTCTTGCCCAGTCGCCCCTTGTTGGCGGCGATCACGCCCGAGGCGGCAGCAAGGATATGCGGGGTCGAGCGGTAGTTCTGTTCCAGCCGCACCACGACGGCCCCCGGGAAATCCTTCTCGAAGCGCAGGATGTTGCCCACCTCGGCGCCGCGCCAGCCATAGATCGACTGGTCGTCGTCGCCCACGCAGCAGATATTCCTGTGGCCCCCGGCCAGCAGCCGCAGCCAGAGGTATTGGGCGACATTGGTATCTTGATATTCGTCGACAAGGATGTAGCGGAACATGCGCTGGTATTGCGCCAGCACATCGGGGTGGTGCTGGAAGATCGTCACCATGTGCAGAAGCAGGTCGCCGAAATCGACCGCGTTCAGATCGCGCAACCGCCCCTGATATTCGGCGTAAAGACGTGGTCCCTTGCCGTCGAAGGCGCTGGCATCGGCCACCGGCACGGCGTCCGCGCCGATGGCGCGGTTCTTCCAGCCGTCGATGATGCCCGCCAGCATTCGTGCGGGCCAACGCTTTTCGTCGATATTGGCGGCGACGATCAGCTGCTTCATCAGGCGGATCTGGTCGTCGGTGTCGAGGATGGTGAAGTTCGACTTGAGGTCCACCAGCTCCGCGTGACGGCGCAGAAGCTTGACGCAGACCGAATGGAAGGTGCCAAGCCAGGGCATCCCCTCGACCGTTTCGCCCAGAAGGCGGCCGATGCGTGATTTCATCTCGCGCGCGGCCTTGTTGGTGAAGGTGACGGCCAGCACCTCATGCGGCCTTGCGCGGCCCTGTGCCAGAAGATGCACGATGCGGGTGGTCAGCGCCTTGGTCTTGCCGGTGCCCGCGCCCGCCAGCATCAGGACGGGGCCGTCCATCGCCAGAACCGCCTCGCGCTGTGCGGGGTTGAGATCGTCGAGATAGGGCGCGGGGCGCGCGGCCATCGCGGACTGCGACAGGGACGGCGCGCGGGGCGTGTCCCGCGCGGCGGCCTCGAAAGCGTCATCGTCGGAATAGCTGCTCATGCGCCAAAGATAGCCCAACCCTCCCGGCGGGGAAAGACTTGTTCTTGTTTGGTTCACAGGGCGTCGGTTACCCGTCCGTTGCCCTGAGGAACACCCCCTCGCGCCAAAGTGACCCCGGCCCTTGCGCCGCACCGCAGCGGGGATAGAGTGCCGTGATTGCACGTCCCTGCCCGGAGCGCCTGATGCCGACTTTCAAGAAGATCCTCGTTGCCAACCGGGGCGAGATCGCCATCCGCGTGATGCGCGCGGCCAACGAGATGGGAAAGAAGACCGTCGCCGTCTTCGCCGAGGAAGACAAGCTTGGGCTGCATCGCTTCAAGGCCGACGAGGCCTACCGCATCGGCGAGGGGCTGGGGC
>JAFIEN010000033.1 GCA_020832515.1 Rubellimicrobium sp.
ATCGCCTATCGCCGCTGGCTCAAGCGGCGGGGCTTCACCTATGGCGCGCAGGTGGTCGCGGCATGATCCTGCACGACTATGTCCTCAGCGCAAGCTGCTACAAGGTGCGGCTGCTGGCGGCGCTTCTGGGGGTGCCGCTGGAGCTGAAGGCGGTGAACTTTCACCCCGGCCACGAACACCGCAGCCCCGAGATGCTGGCGCTGAACCCGGCGGGCACGATCCCGGTGCTGGTCGACGGCGATCTGGTGCTGACGCAATCGTCGGCGATGCTGACCTACCTAGCCGCCGCCCATGGCCCCGACTGGCTGGGGCAGGACGATCCCCGCATGGCGGCAGAGGTGCAGGAATGGCTGACCTTTGCCGGTGCCCTGAACGGCAGCCTTGGCCTTGCGCGCCTGCATGACGTGATCGGCTGGCCCGCCGATATCCATGCCGCCCGCGCCGCCGGCATCCGCGACCTGCGCATCCTCGAGGCCCGCCTGCACGACCGCCGCATCGACGGGCAGTGCTTCCTTGCCACGCCCCGCCCCACCATCGCCGATATCGCCTGTTTTCCCAATGTGGCGCTGGCCCCTGACGGCGGGATCAGCCTCGACCCCTACCCTGCGATCCGCCTCTGGATGCGCGCCCTCCGCGCCCTGCCGGGGTTCATCGAGATGCCGGGCATCCACCGCCTGCACGAACTTGCCCCGATACCCGAGGTTCCCGCGTGATCCTGCTGAAATCCTGCGCGGCGATCGTCACATCCGCCACCGATCCGGTGCTGCGCGACCATGACATCCTGATCGACGGCCCCGCCATCAAGGCCATCGGGCCCGACCTGAGCGCGCAGGCGCAGGGCGCCGAGGTGATCGACGCCACCGGCCATTTCATCTACCCCGGCCTCGTCAACACGCATCACCACTTCTTTCAATGCTTCGTGCGCAACCGGGCCGAGCTGGACTGGACGCGCTATTCCGTCATCGAATGGCTGGACCTGATCTACCCGGTCTTTTCCCGCCTTACCGAGGATTGCTTCTACCATTCCTCGGTCGTGGCCATGGCCGAGCTGCTGAAACACGGCTGCACCACCGCCTTCGACCACCAGTATTGCTTCCCCCGCCATGCCGGCACCCGCATCATCGACCGCCAGTTCGAGGCGGCCGAGCTGATGGGCATCCGCTTTCATGCCGGGCGCGGCGGCAACACGCTGCCGAAATCCGAAGGCTCGACCATCCCCGACGAGATGCTGGAAAGCACCGACGAATTCATCGCCGATTGCGCCCGTGTCATCGACGCCTTTCACGACCCCGCCCCATTCTCGATGCGGCGGGTGGTGGTCAGCCCTTGCCAGCCGGTGAACTGCTACCGCGAGACTTTCGTGGAATCCGTCCGCCTTGCCCGCGACAAGGGCGTGTACCTGCACAGCCATGTCGGCGAAGGCGAAAGCCCGGTGATCGAACAGGTCCACGGGATGCGCACCGTGGATTATTGCGAGGCGCTGGGTTTCGCAGGCCCCGACACCTTCTATGCGCATGGCTGGGAACTCACCCGCGCCGAACTCGCCCGGATGGCCGCCAGCGGCACGGGCCTGTCGCACTGCCCCGAACCCGTCTATCTGGTGGGCGCCGAGGTGACGGATATCCCGGCGATGCAGGCGCTTGGCCTGCGCATCGGGCTTGGCGCCGATGGCGCGGCGTCGAACGACAATTCCAACCTGATGCACGTCGTCCATTCGGCCTACATGCTGCAATGCCTTGTCGCCTCGACCCGCGCCGATCCGGTGCCGCCTCCTGCCGCCTTCCTCGACTATGCCACGCGCGGCGGGGCCTCGCTTCTCGGGCGCTCCGATATCGGCACGCTGGCCCCCGGCATGGCGGCCGATCTTTTCGCCATCGACACGCGCCGGCTGGACTATGTCGGCACCCGGCACGATCCGGTCAGCCTGATCCCCAAGGTGGGCGTCGGCGCACCGGTCGATCTGACCATGGTCCAGGGCCGCATCGTCTGGCGCGGGTGCGAATTCCCCGGCCTTGACGAGGCCCGCCTCTTTGCCGAGGCCGAGGCCGTTCTCCACACGATACTTCCCGCCAATTCCCCTCCCCTCACAGCCTGAAGGACAGCTGCCATGACCCAGACAACCCGCCGGAGTTTCATCAAATCCACCCTCGCCACCGGCACCGCGCTTGTCGCCGCACCGATGATCGCGCGCGCGCAGGACGTGCTGAAGATGGGCGTCGTGCTGCCCTCGCCCATCGCCGATGTGGGCTGGTCCCATGCGCTCATGGCCGGGGTGAACACGGTGAAGGAGGCTTACGGTGAAGGCCTCGAAGTGACCGTGCTCGAGAATATCATGGAAGGCCCCGACGCCGACCGCATCGCCAACAACCTTGTGGCCGAAGGAAACAAGGTCCTGCTTCTGGGGTCGTTCGGCTATCAGAACGGCGGCATCCAGATCGCCCGGCGCAATCCGGACGTGTCGATCATCCATGCCTCGGGCTTCATGGTGGAACCCAACTTCGCCCCCTTCACCGCGAAATACTGGCAGGGTACATACCTGATGGGCATGGCGGCCGCCGCGCTGACCAAGACCAAGGTTCTGGGCTGCGTCGGCGCCTTCGCGATCCCCGAACTGATCACCTCGATCAACGCCTTCATGCTGGGCGCGCGGTCGGTGGATCCGGAAATCACGATGCGCGTCGTCTGGGTGAACTCGTGGTTCAACCCGGCCAGCGAACAGGACGCGACGCGCGCGCTGATCTCGCAGGATTGCGACGTGATCTTCTCGAACGCGCAGGACACGCCCTCGGTCATCTCGGTCGCCGAAGAGGCCGGGGTCTATGTCTACAACCTCAACTCCTCGATGGCGAGCTATGCGCCGACGAAATACCTTGGCGTGGTCGGCACCGACTGGGGCCCGTTCTTCAAGGCCAAGGTCGATGCCCATGTCGCGGGCAACTTCGAAGGCGCCAACTACTGGCTCGGGGTCGAGGATGACGTGGTCTATACCGCCGACTGGAACGCCGACATCCCCGCCGACATGGTGGAGCAGATCACCGCGCGGCAGGCGGCGATCGCTGATGGCAGCTTCACCGTCTTCCAGGGCCCGCTGATCGACCAGAGCGGGACCGAGCGTTACGCCGAAGGCGTGGCGATGACGGATGGCGAGATCCTGAGCAAGGACTGGCATGTCGAGGGCGTGACCTCGCCCCTGCCGAACTGAGGCACCAGGGTCCGATGACGGGGATGCCCGCGCTGCTGTCGATGCATGGCGTGTCGAAACGCTATGGCAAGGTGCAGGCCAATGCCGAGATCGACCTTACCGTCGAGGCGGGGTCGATCCATGCGGTATTGGGGGAAAACGGCGCGGGCAAATCCACCCTGATGAAGCTGATCTACGGGGTGGAAACCCCCGACGCCGGGCAGATCGCGTGGAACGGCACGCCGGTCGTGCTCAACAGCCCCGGCGAGGCGCAGAAGCTGGGCATCGGCATGGTGTTCCAGCATTTCTCGCTGTTCGAGACGCTGAGCGTGGTACAAAACGTCTCGCTTCTCGTGCCCGGCACGCGGGCCGAGCTGTCGGCCCGCATCCGCGAGCTTGGCGCGACCTTCGGTCTGTCGGTCGATCCCGATGCGATGGTCCATACGCTTTCGGTGGGCGAAAGGCAGCGGGTCGAGATCATCCGCTGCCTGCTGCTGGAACCCAAACTTCTGATCCTGGACGAGCCCACCTCGGTCCTGCCGCCGCAAAGCGTGGCGCTGCTCTTTGAAACCCTGCGCAGCCTGCAGGCCAAGGGGATGGCGATCCTCTTCATCAGCCACAAGCTGGGCGAGGTGCGCGAGCTGTGCGACACCGCCACGATCCTGCGCGCCGGTCGCGTGACCGCCCGCGTGGACCCGCGCGACCATGACAAGAGCGAACTTGCCCGCATGATGATCGGCCGCGAGATCCCCAAGATCAGCGCCGACACCACCCACCGCGTGGCCGAGGACCGGTTGGTGCTGAACCACCTCAGCCTGCCCAGCCAGACCCGCTTCGGCACCACGCTGCACGATATCTCGCTTTCGGTGAAATCCGGGCAGATCGTCGGCATCGCGGGTATTTCGGGCAACGGGCAGGCAGAGCTTGCCGCCGCCATATCGGGCGAGGTGCCAGTCGCGGATGCCGGCGCGATCACGCTGATGGGCAAGCCCGCAGGCCGCCTTTCGGCCGGTGCGCGGCGCAGGCTGGGCTTTGCCTTCATCCCCGAGGAACGTCTGGGACGCGGCGCCGTGCCCCGGATGAGCCTTGCAGACAACACGCTTCTGACAGCGCATGGCACCGGCCTTGTCCGGCGCGGCTTCATCCGGCGGGCGGCGGAACGGGCGCTGACCGGCCGCGTGATCGAGGAATTCGACGTGCGCACCGCCGGGCCCGATGTCGAGGCGGGCAACCTGTCGGGCGGCAACCTGCAGAAATTCATGCTGGGCCGCGAGATCATGCTGGCGCCCAAGGTGATGCTGGTCGCGCAACCCACATGGGGCGTCGATATCGGGGCGGCCACGGCGATCCGCCGCCGCCTCTTGTCGATGCGCGATCAGGGTACGGCGATCCTCGTCATTTCGGAGGAACTCGAGGAACTGTTCGAGATCTGCGACTTGCTGCACGTCCTGCATGCCGGCCACCTGTCCGGCCCGCGCGACCCGCATGTCACCACCGCCGCCCAGATCGGCACGCTGATGACCGGCGCCAGTGAAGGGGATGCCGCATGAGATACCGTCTTGTCGCGCGCGAGCGCGCCTCGCGCCCAATGATGCTGGCCGCGCCCTTCATCGCGCTGGGGCTGACCTGCCTTGCCAGCCTGATCCTGTTCGCGGCCCTTGGCAAACCGGCGGGCGCGGCGCTTCATGCGCTGCTGCTCAGGCCCTTCCTGAGCTGGTATTCCTTCACCGAGGTGCTGCTGAAGATGGCGCCCCTTCTGATCATCGCGCAGGGGCTGGCGATCGGGTTTCGCGCCAATGTCTTCAACATCGGGGCCGAGGGGCAGTTCATCATCGGCGCGATCTGCGCCTCGGCCCTGCCGGTCTGGTATCCGATGGGGGGCGTGCCCTTCATGTGGCCCCTGATGGTCGTGATGGGCGCGCTGGGGGGCATGGCCTATGCGCTGGTTGCGGCGGGGCTGCGGACGCGGTTCGGGGCCTCGGAAATCCTCGTCACCCTGATGATGAGCCTGATCGCCATCCAGATCCTGAACTACCTGCTGCTGGGCCCGTGGAAGGATCCGATGGGGTTCAACTTCCCGCAGTCGGTCATGTTCCCGCGCGACGCGATCCTGCCCACGCTCTTTGCCGGCGCACGGACCAACGTGTCGCTTTACTTCGCGCTGGTGGCCAGCGCGCTTGCCTGGGTGATGATGCGCCACCATTTCCAGGGCTACCAGCTTCAGGTCGGCGGCATGGCGCCCCGCGCCGCCACCTATGCCGGGTTCGACAAGCGCCGCGCCGTCTGGATCAGCCTTGCCCTCGGCGGGATCGCCGCCGGCATCGCGGGCGCGTCGGAGGTGGCCGGGCCGATGGGACAGCTGCAACGCTCCGTTTCCTCGGGCTATGGCTATGCGGCGATCATCGTGGCCTATGTCGGCGGGCTGAACCCGATCGGGATCGTCGCCTCGTCCTTCCTGATTTCGGTCGTCTATATCGGGGGCGATGCGGCGACCGTCTCGGCCGGGTTGCCGGTCGCGGCGACGCAGGTGTTTCAGGGAATGCTGCTGGTGTTTTACCTCATCTGCCTGACCTTCATCCGCTACCGGATCGAACAGGTCCCCGGCGTGGCGGTGCGCGCATGAGCATCATCGCCTTCCTTCTGGCCGGCACCCTTGCCGCCGCCCTGCCCCTTCTGCTGGCAGCACTGGGCGAGATGGTGGTCGAAAAGACCGGCCTTCTGAACCTCGGGATCGAGGGGATGATGGCCATCGGCGCGGCGGTGGCCTTCATCCTTGTCTTCCAGACGGGCAGCCACAGCCTTGGCTTTGCCGGCGGCGCCGTGGCGGGGCTGGTGCTGTCGATGGTCTTTGCCTTCCTTGTCATCACGCTCAAGGTCAACGAGGTGGCGGCGGGCCTTGCGCTGAGCGTGCTGGGCCTTGGCCTGTCGGCGCTGTTCGGCAAGAGCTTCGAAAGCCTGACGGTCAGCGGCCTGCCAAGACTCGGCCTGCCCGGCCTGTCGCAGATCCCTTTGGTCGGACCCACGCTTCTGACGCAGGACATCCTTGTCTGGCTGGCGATCCCCTTCACCGTCGCGCTGGGATATGTCCTGACCCGGACCAAGCCCGGCCTGGTCATTCAGGCGGTGGGCGAGAATGCCTCGGTCGCCCGCTCCATCGGCTATAACGTCGCGGCGATCCGCTTTGCGGCGGTGGGCTTCGGCGGCGCGATGGCGGGGCTGGGCGGGGCCTATGCCTCGACCGTCTATACGCCGCTCTGGGCCGACGGCATGATCGCGGGGCGCGGCTGGATCGCGCTGGCGCTGGTCGTGTTCGGCACATGGAAGACAGGACGGATCGCCTTCGGCGCGCTCCTGTTCGGCGTCCTGTCGCTGGGCGAACTCATGGCACAGGCCACGGGGGTGAACCTGCCCTCGCAGCTCTTGACCAGCCTTCCCTACGTGGTCACCATCCTGATGCTTGTGGTGATTTCCCGGCGCAAGGGGCCGCTGGCGGCCTGATCCTGTGGCACGCTCCGCATCCAGCGCGGCCTGATCGGCGATCCCGTCCGCACCCATGGCCGCGGCGGGCGCACCGCGCAAGCGATGCGCATCTCCAGCAGCCATGACTGCCACGCGCTTGGGGGGCTGATCGAGGGGGCGGCGGGCCTTGGCTCGGGCAAGGGCTATGGTGCGGCGCTCTACTATTCCACCGCCTGCTCGGTGCAGAACCTGCGCATCACGGGCCAGCGCGCAAGCGGGCTCAAGCCCCCGAACGCACGCGCGGTCATGGCGGGCGTCGAGGCGCGCGACCGTCGACACGATCATGCAGGTGGTCGGCGGCATCGTCGCAGCCCTCGCCTGGCGCGAGCGGCGTCACCAACAAGGCGCCACCCGAGGGACGCCTGGAATGTACAGCTCCCGCTAATACAGTATCAAAGGTTGTCCCCTGGGAACCAGTGGTTCCCCCAGCGCGCGTCGATCGCGCTGTCGACATCCTGAAACCGGATGTCGATCGAGAGGCGGATGCGGCCTGTCTCGCTGACATTGTCGGTCGATGCGTGGATCATGAACGGGCTGTGCAGCACCACATCGCCGGCCTCGTAATCCGCGATCAACCATCTGGCGTCGAACTTCTCTGCCATGTCCGGCAGGTCCTTCGAGACCCAGCCACCTTTCGACATGTTGACGTTGTAGGCACTGATCCGTTCCTCGGGGCTCAGGTCCGCGTTCCTGGCCGAAAAGTCCCGCTCCATCTGTTGCCCCAGCGTATGCGAGCCCTCGAGATAGGCAAGACCGCCCTCGGCGACCGAAATGTCGCCGACCGGTATCCATGCAGTGACAAGATCGCTGCTGCCGCCGCGCAGATAGATCAGGTCATAATGCGCGGGCGTCGCGACACCGGAACCGGGGCGGGTCAGGCGCATCATCTTGCGTTTCAGCAAGGCGGATGAACCGCCGATGAAGGCGTCGATGAAGGCAGCAAGCCGCCGGTCAGCGCAGAACCCCTCGAACCGTGCAGTCCGGACGAGCCGCGCAAGACGGCGGTCGATATCCGGTCGGTCAGGCTCTGCAGGACCGGCCAGCCCCATGGCCGGTGCCGATCCGGGGCGCAGAAGGCCCGTTCCCGCAAGGTCGGAAAAGGCCCAGCCGCGAAAATCATTCACATCGCGCGGATCAAGCAGACCCTTGAGCCAGATATAGCCGTCGCGCGCATATCGGGCGCGCAGTTCCTCGATCGGAAGGGCCGGGTCCGACGCCAGGAGGCGACCCAGCCGATTTGAGGTGGTGTCCAGCGGTTTGCCCGCGGCAGTCAGACGTATCGCCACATCTTCGACTGGCATGACCGGCCCTTTCCTGAGAGTGCCCTTCCGACGAAGGGCTAGCAGCTACAGGCGGGTCGGTGTCAATAGACTCCGGCTTGAGGCTGGTCAGAGCTATGGCCGAACGGACACCGCCCGCCGGACGCACAATAAGCATGAACCGCACGGGGCGGGTCGTCGAAGAATTCTCTGGCGCAGTATTCGAGCAGGAGATTGCCGCCGACCTGTCCGCCGCGACAGCCGCCGTCGTCCAAGACTGCGCCGGGGGCTTCCCAAAGACGGATGACCGGGCGCACAATCATGCCTCAGGCCTGAGTTCCGCAACACCCCCCCGGGCTTGGGAAGCCGGTCTGGATCCAGCGCCGGGGTCAGGCACAAGTGCCCACAGCGTCAGGCTGAAGTCTCGATCGGTTTTTGGAACCCCTGCCCCGCAGGCACCAGGATCCTGACCAGCGCCTCTACGGCACGGGCGTTGCCATCCTCGGCCCGCAGCTTGGCCCCGATCTCGCGGGCGCGGCGACGAACATCGTCTGTCAGCGCCTTCTCGACCGCGTTGCGCAGGCTCTGCCTGTTCATCTTGACCCGCGGCAGATGCGCGCCGACACCAAGCCGCTCGACGCGCGCTCCCCAGAAGGGCTGATCGGCAAAGAAGGAACACACGACCGTAGGTATGCCCGCTTCCAGGCTTGCCGCAGTCGTTCCTGCCCCGCCGTGATGGACAGCGGCGACGCAGCGCTGGAACAGCCATCCATGATCGACCGGGGGCACAAGGTGGAGGCCATCACATTCAAGGTGCCTGACGGACTCGATCTCGTTCCAGCCGGGCGACAAGGCGAACCGGACATTCAGCGACCGGCCGATCTCAAGGATGTCTTGCGCAAAGCTGATCAGCGAGGGCACCGGCATGCTGCCGAAGCCGACATAAACGGGGGGCGGCCCGGCATCCAGCCAGCGCACCAGATCCTCGGGTGGTGCCTTCTCGCCCAACCGGTCCCGAACGGATTGCGGAAGACGCTGAAATCCCGTGGTGACGGTCCCGGGGGGGGCGTCGCTCTGATGCGGCACCAGGTGCTGGCTCCAGAGCTGAAGGACCGACACGTCGAGTTCGGCGGCACGGGATACAACCGTCCCGGACCTTCGGGGAAGGTCCAGAGTCCTGCGAAACTGGGCCAGGGTCCTGGCATGCATTCGGCCCGCCAACACACGAAACAGCGCGAAGGTCGCCCGGTTGAGCCCCCGCAGCGGCAGGTTGCGCAGGGTGACAAGCGGGTTCGCGTAATCACCGGTCGTTTCCATCGGAATGGTATGCGCAAAGGCGATGGGGATGCGCTTGTATTCCGCCAGCGTGAAAGCAAGGTCTTCCGCCAGCGTTCCACCGATGATGGCATCGGCGTCGCGCGCGGCCTCGAGGCCACACCGAAACACCTCAGGGTCGATCCGGGCGGAAATTGCGGCGGCTTCCTTCATGAAAGCGGCGACATTGCCTGACTCGAGCCAGCGTCTTCCGCTTTCCGATTCAAGGATCTCCTGCGAGTTGCCGTGCAGGGGCGCGTAGTCGATCCCCGCGCGCTCGATGAAGCTGCGCAGGTTCTCGGGCGCGGCGATCCGCGTCCTGAAGCCATGCTGCTCGAGCCCGGCCGCCAGGGCGACCTGAGGCTGCGCATCGCCGCGCGTCCCATAGCTGAAGAAAACAACCCTCATGGCGAATCCGGCCCCTCAAAAGGAATGCAGTCTCAGAAGTTGGGGAACCACCGTCCGAGGTCATGACCCCAGTGGGGTGCCCAGTAGCTTGATCGACATGGCAAGGCAGTCAAGCCGAAATCCTTCGGATCCTCGGCGACATGGGTTGACGGCGGGTCGACGGCGGGTCGGTCGCGAACGGCAGCGGCTGGCGGCGCTGATGCAGAAGCTCCTCGAAACCCATCTCCGCACCCAGCACGACAGCCTGGCCGAGATCCAGGCCGGGATTGCCGGTTGAGCTGACGGGCTTCGACGGTGCCGCGGCACTGCGGCGTTCCCCGGGGCAACGGCACCCGGCCCGAAGCCCCAAGCCGCGGGAGCGGGTGAAGGCCGCGCGCTGCCCGTTCCTTGACGAGGTGGATGCCTGTCCGGCACCGGCCGACAAGGAAGCTGACCCGGTGACGCTGGCCGAGGACTCAGAGATGCCGTCGCCACGACCCTCGGCGCGACGGCGGCTGGTGTGGTCGAGTCACATGGGCGCCGGCCCGCCCCGTGAGCCCCCCGCGGCGCGACGGGGGGGGGTGTGGCCGAGAACCATGGGCCCCGCCCGGCGCTTTCACCCCCGGGCGGCGCGTCTGCCCTTCAGGCAACTGGGCTCAGAAGTTGTTCGGATTTCCTGCGAGGATCGTCCCGCTCCCATCATCCACGCCATCCTTGACCCATGTGACGGTCTCGCCCTCGATCCGCACCGACCAGCAATCGGCGCCCTCACCGTAATCGAAGCACATCTGGTCGCTCTCGACATACCAGTTGCCGGTGTAGCCATCGCCCTTGATCGTGCCGTCGGCGTCGTAGAACTCGGTATAGGCGCCGGCATCGATCATGCTGCCCTGAACGGTGTTTCCGGCGATTGCGGAAAGAATGGCGGCATCCGTCGCCAGATCCTGGGCCAAGGCCGGAGTGACCGTCAATGCAAAGAACGCTGTCAGAATGATCTTCTTCATTAGGCTTTCCCTTCGGAGGCAGTTGCAACCTCGAAGTGATGCGCCAATACGGATCGTCAAGATCGCTTGCGAATTCGATCTGGTCGCAAGGGGGCGCGGCCTTCAAGGAGCGTGTCGACCGTCCGCAGCAATCGGCTTGTCCGAAGGAGCAAGCGGCAGATCACGGGCCACCGGATCCCGAGCCCCCTGCCCCGCCGTCCATGCCGTCAGCGGTTTCAGGGGGCGGCCGGGACTGCGTGTGGTTCTCGCCACCAAGAGCTCGGATCCTGCTCAACTTGCCTTGCCCGCAGCAAGCTGATCCGCGAAGCCGTGATTGGTGTCGCGATGCTCTGCCTCGTCTGCCCGCACGGCGATGACGACATCTCGCAGGCGCGCGTCCGGGGACAGACGCCAATAGTCGATGGCCAGCTGCGGTGCGGCCACATTCTCCTGATGACCGCTATCGATCTCGGCGAGATACTGGGTGTAGCTGACGACTGCCTCTTCCTCGAGATAGCCAACGATGCGATGCGCGGTCTTCGGCGCAAACAGATAGAGGAAGAAGTAAAGGTTGAAGAAGATGGCCTGCGCCGCGAAGATCATCCAGCGTTCGAACAATGTCGGCTGCGCGATCTTGATGAAGGTCATGAGGTGCATCCGCTCGTTCTCGGCTTCGTCGAGCAGTTCCCGGATCCAGCCCTGATCTTCGCGGATATGTCGTATGGCCTTGAGATGCTGGAGCAGGCCGCCGACCATGCCGGGCACTGCCGCGACGGTCTCCAGCACGACCGCGCGGTGACCATAGCGCTTGGCGAAGAATGCGTCGGCAAAGAAGCGCATTGTCTTCACGACGCGAAGAGCCACCCTGTCAGAAGCATCCTGGGGAGCTTTGTGCAGGTTGAGGTCCGGTGCGCCATGTGGGTGGTCGAGGCTGTCGAACATCGGTCGATCCATTGATATCTGGTTTCACTTGCACGCAGATAGCTATGTACGCGGGCCACGTCCTCAAGCCGCCGCGACACTGGGCCACGCCATCGACAGCCGGGGCAGCGGCAGATCGAGCGTGAAGCAGCCTAACCCGACGAGGCGACTGGCCTGTTGCTTGCCGGGCGCACCGAAGCGCATGCGAGCGCGCTTCCGAAGACAACAGTCAGGAATCGACCAGCAATGGTGTGATGACAAGGCGGATCTGCCGCTCCCCCCGATCGAGCATGTCGGAAACGGTCAGGGACTCGCTTGCAACGAAACTGCCGAAATGCACTGTCGTCACATCGACGATCAGGTCTGACAGAAGGAAGGGATCGACATCGGATCTGATCTTGCCACGTTGCTGATAGGCACGGAAAAGTCGCACATATTGTCGGCGGATCAGCATGTTGAGGCGAAGGCCGGTCCGACTGGCAGGACCGTCAGGATCAATGTACTGCGCAGACATGATGACACGCCAGCATTCGCGGGACAGATGACGCATGTTCTGGCGGGCGAGCAGCGCCTCGAAGGCAAGGATCGCGTCGACGGGGTCGTCGGGAAGATCCTCCATCAGCTTGCGTCGTTCCGGAAGCGCCGTGCGAACATGCCTGAGCGCCAGTTCCATCAGCAGGTTCGGCTTGGTCGAGAAATAGTTGTAGATCGTGGCGGGTGCCACCATCGCCTGCTCGGCAATCGCCTCGATATGGGTTCCCTCGTAGCCGTGCTGACCGAAAAGATCGGATGCTGCTGTAAGCACCTGCTCGAAGCGCTGCTTCTTCTGCAGTTCCCGAAGGCCTACTCGCGCCATCCCGAAAGCCTCATACACACCGATGCAAGACGGACCAGAGGTTCGGGCGACCGCCCTCCCTTGATCCTGACTCCATGTTTAGCGTTGACACCAAAGATTTGCAACCGCTAGATTGGGCTGTCGAAGGTCCGGCGGAGCCGACAACCGCGGCGAGGCGAGACATATCTCTTCGTGCAGCGGCTGCCGCTCCGCTCTGGGACGCATGAAAACTCTTCAAGACAAAGGTGACGATGTCTACTCTGCCTGTGGACCTGCTGTCATGCCCGGCGAATTCGCGATGCATCCCGTGCGATCATTGCCGCAGCGTGGCCTGAAATGGTTTCGAACATGAGATTGTCGGCCTCTTTGCCGTTGGCGGATCAGCGCGGGATCGACATATCCCGAATGCGGATCATTCACCCTGTTCCTTATGGAAGATATCTTGCTGTCGCACTGATCCTTCTTGCCGCCGGCTTCATCGTAAAGTCCTTCGCCGAGGGCCAGGTGGACTGGTCCGTCACCTGGCGGTATCTGTTCTGGCCGAACATCCTGATGGGCCTCGTGAACACGATCTGGATGTCGATCCTGTGCATGGCGATCGGTATTGCCATCGGCCTCGCCAGCGCCCTGGCACGGGAATCGGTCAATCCTGTTCTGCGCGGCGCCTCGATCTTCTATACTTGGTTCTTTCGCGGCGCTCCGTTGATCCTGCAGCTGCTGCTCTGGTACAATCTCGCGCTCATCTTTCCGCGCATCAGTCTCTTCGGTTTCTATGACGCGCGCACGGTCGATATCATTACGCCCGCGGTGGCTGCGTTGCTGGCCTTTGGCCTGAATGCCGGGGCCTATGCATCGGAAATCATCCGGGCGGGCCTTCTGGGTGTGGACCGCGGCCAGTTCGAGGCCGCCAAGGCAATCGGCATGACCAACTCGGTCGCGTTGCGGCGTATCGTCATTCCGCAGGCGATGCGGACCGTTCTGCCGCCTCTGGGCAACGAGTTCATCAGCCTGATCAAGATGACGTCGCTGGCCTCGATCATCGGGTTTTCCGATCTTTTGCGCAGCGTGCAGAATATCTACTTCATCAATACCCGGATCATCGAGATGTTGATGGTCGCAACGGTTTGGTACCTGTTCGTGGTCACCATCCTGAGCATCTTTCAGCACAGACTCGAGGCACGCTTCGGAAGAGGGTTTGCAAAGGGGGGGCGGCGGTGAGTGATCGCAGCGTTCCGATCCCACTCGTTCGTGCCCGTGGCGTCGGGAAATCGTTCCACGGTTCCGCCGCACTGACCGATATCGACATCGACGTGCATCAGGGCGAGGTCGTCTGCCTTATCGGTCCATCCGGGTCGGGCAAGACGACATTTCTTCGCTGCATCAATCAGCTGGAAACCTACGACAAGGGTGCGATCTGGCTGGACGGTGAGCTTCTGGGCTACAAGGAAACAGGCGATGCGCTGCGGCCCTTGTCCGAGCGGGAGATCGCCGGACAGCGCAGCAAGACCGGAATGGTCTTCCAGCGTTTCAATCTGTTCCCCCATCTGACGGCCTTGCAGAACATCACCGAGGGGCCGGTGCGCGTGCTGCGTCAGGATCGCGCCCGGGCCGAAGCCTCGGCCATGCAGCTTCTGCGACGGGTCGGGCTTGAAGAAAAGGCCCCTGCCTATCCGTCGGAACTGTCGGGCGGGCAACAGCAGCGTATCGCCATCGCGCGGGCGCTGGCCATGCAGCCGCAACTCATGCTGTTCGACGAACCGACATCGGCCCTGGACCCGGAGCTTGTCGGCGATGTGCTGAACGTCATGCGCGATCTTGCAGGCACCGGCATGACGATGCTTGTCGTCACGCACGAGATGGCCTTTGCGCGTGAGGTCGGTGACCGTGTCGTCGTCATGGACCGCGGTCGTGTGGTCGAAGCCGGCCCGGCAAGCGAGGTGATGACCTATCCCAAGGAAGAGCGCACGCGCAATTTCCTTCGGCTGGTGTCGCGGGCATGAACCCGGCCTCGCTTCAGACGGTCGGGGGTCATGAAGACAATGGCCCGGCCTGCCCGCGTGGGGCCAGGGAGACAGCATGATCACAGCCGAGCCCTACGACTGGCCCTACGATGGCCGGTTGGATCCTGGCTGCCTCGCCGCCATTGCCATCGATTTGCAGCACGACTTCCTGTCGCCACAGGGCTACTTTGCACGTCTGGGATACGACCCGGCCCCGTTGCGGGCCATCCTGCCCGCCGTGAACCGGGTCACCCGGGCGGTCCGGGCCGTCGGCGGGACGGTGATCCACACGCGCCAGGGCTACCGTGCGGATCTTGCCGACATGACGCCATTCGAACGCTGGAGACGGCAGCGCAACGGGCTGGACGGCACCGATGCCCTGCTGCGCGGCTCGCCCGGATTCGAGATCGACGATGATGTTGAGGTGATGGACGGGGACGTGGTCGTCGACAAGACATGCAACGGCGCGTTCACGCATACCGATCTCGACCACATCCTCGGGGCCCGCGGCATCACGCACCTCATCATCATGGGCGTGACCACCGAGGTGTGCGTTCACTCGACGCTTCGCGAAGCCGTGGACCGCAACTACCAGTGCCTGACTGTTCTTGATGCCTGCAGCAGCGGAGACCGCCAGAACCATGAGGCGGCGCTTCGAATGGTGACGGTCGAGGGGGGCGTCTTCGGCTGCCTTGCAACTGCCGCGGCTGTCGAGACCGCACTCGCAAACCTTCGGCAGGCGTGATCCGGACCTTCTTTCCGGTCCGCCCGGAATGCCGGCTCATGCGGCAGATGCGGCACAGGCTGCAGGCCACGAAGATGTTGCGCAAGGTGATGATGGCGACCCGGCAAGACCTCGCCCGGCACCCGACCTGCGCAATCGCCCGACCCGCTGCGGTTGGCAGCCGACAAGGTCATCGCCGGTACCCTGCCCGGGACGCGGGGCGGGGATGACGATCCCGGGTCACTGGTGATCGTAGCGATCTCCGCGGGTCAGGAATGGGGTTATGACCACGCGCTCGTCATCGATCGCATATTCGCGCAATCCGGCAAAGGAGATGTCGTTTCGATCCAATAGCTCCAAAGCCTCTTCGGCCAGACCCTTCGGGACATAGACGAACAGGTTCTTGACACCCGTTTCGTTCATTGTGTCGGCCGCATCGGCGCATATCTTCCAACGTGCGACGGCCGCATCGCTCAGTTCCGTCTCGACCTCGCCGAAGCGGCAAGGCACGCCCTTTTCGTTCAGGATCACGATATCGGGCCAGTGCGGCCCGTTCGGGCCATCTATGCTGTGGCGCCGTGTGTCCGCGTTGATCAGGGTAAGATATCCCACCGGCCAGTCCGTTTGTCCGGGAAACGGAAATCGGTTCTCTGCAATGAAGCGGGTCACAAGCTGATGTTGGTGATCGGTCACTGTTCAAGCCTCTCCTGATCGCGATGCGCAGATGTCACACGGCATCCCGGATGAGTGGCGCCGTCGAGCAGTGTGGCCCGCCGCCGCCGGAGCACATCAGGTCATAGCGGATCGGGATCACCTCGACACCACGCGCGGTCAGCCGATCAAGCGTGTAGCTGGACGCCCCTTCCGTGATGATGACACGTCGCGGCGCGACAGCCAGACCATTGATGATCCAGGGATTATCCTCGTGATGCACTTCGATCGTCTCGATCCCGAGCGCCTTCAGCCTTTCCAGAAAGCTGTGGGGCAACTGCGCCGGATTGACCAGGGCAAGGTCAGGCGCAAGCATCAGGAAGACGCCGTCGATATGCAGCCGATACCCCGTCAGGTTGATCCGGATCAGCTCCACCCCCTGGCTGCGCAGGACCTCTTCGATCTGCCGCGCCCCTTCTTCGTTGCCGCGCGAGGACAAGGCAAAGACCGCCGTCCTGTCGTCCAGCCATGCGAAGCTGCCTCCTTCCGCGACAGCGGTGCCGGACAGCGTCCGCAGGATGGGGCAACCAAGCCGGCCCAGGGTCCGACTGACCTGCGCCTCTTCGCCCCGCCGGATCCTCGGGCCGAGCCGCGTGACAATGACGCCACCCCCGACACCGATCACGGCATCACGGGTGTAGCAGGACTTCATCCGATCCTTTCCAACGTGATCCAGCCTCACGATTTCGACGCCTTCCGCCTCGAGGGCGGCGGCATAGGCGTCGTGCTGGGACTGCATTCCCGCAAGGTCGGGGCCTTCGGCGCCCCGCCAGTACCAGCCCTCCTGAACATCGCCGAACGCCCCCATCTCGAGGCGCTTGGACGTATCGACGACTTCGATCTCCGGCCCCGGGCGATGCATCAGCACAAGGCGCAGCTTTCCCACATCATTCCGGCAGCCCCATGGCTTGCCCCACCAGCGGGTCAGCAGATCTTCGTCTTCGAAGGGTGGCTCGGCCTCGGAAGGGAAGATCTTGATGAGCTGATTGTAGCGCCATTCATTCTCGGTCATCACAGCCATTGCCCGGCCTCCAAAATCAGACATTCAAATTCCGACGATCGGATCGCCGCCGTTGGGACACAGCACCTGCCCGGTCATGTAACTGCCACGAGGCCCGACCAGGAATGCGATCCACTCCGCCATTTCCTCGGGCTCGGCCCAGCGCTTGACAAGGTTCTGCTGTGCTTCCTCGGCCAGGGCCGCCTCGCCGTATCGCAGCGTCATCCCGCTTCGCACCACCCCGGGCGCCACGGCATTCACAAGGATGCCGTGGGGCGCAAATTCACGCGCCCAGGACTTGGCCAGACCGATCACGGCCGCCTTGGCGGATCCGTAATGGCTCGAGCGTTCGAACCCCACCTGACCGCGGTTGGACGCAATGTTCACGATGCGGCCAAACCGGCCGGCCTTCATTTCCGGCAGAACCGCACGGGTTGCGGCGAAGGCGCCCCAGACATGGACCTCGAACAGCCGCTCGAAGGCGGAACGGTCGATGTCTTCGATCACGGCGTTATGGCCGGGAACGCCGGCGTTGTTCACAAGGATATCGACACCGCCGCAATCGACCACGGCGCGGCGAAGCGCATCCTCGTCAGCGACGCTGCAGACCGAAGGCGTGGCTGCATGGCCCCGGTGCGTGATCCACTCGACCACCTCCGCCACGGCTTCACCCGCAATGTCCTGCACAATGACATGCGCGCCGCCTTCGGCAAGCCGGGCGGCCGTGGCGCGCCCGATCCCGCTGCCGGCCCCTGTCACCAGGGCGGTTCGCCCGGAAAGATCACGCATCCAGCGCTCCGTCAGCCATGCAGCCCAGACCGATCGTCGAAGGCGCAAGCCCCCTTCCCCGAACCGTCCACTGCCCCTCGGGCCACCGGTCCCGAGACCCTGCAAGTAGCCTCGCCGATATGCCCTGCTGCTCCGTCCAACCGGCCATGGCCATTTTCCCCGGGGTTGCTCCAGGGCCGCATCATAGCCGACATGAATCTGGAGTCTACTTTATAGTTGGTCTTGACTACGCGTCAGGCCCGGTCAAGGTTGGGGCAGCCCGCCCGTGCAGATCGTCGTTGATGCGGATTGCGGCTCAGGTCTGAAGGCTGCCGGTGACCCATGCCCCGAATTCCCCGCCGCCCGTCTCTGGTTACACGGCGGTGCGACCGAACCCGACCGGGAACAGTCCTGCACGGGCGGCCCGTTCCAGACGCAGCGCTGCCTTTGCGCAATCGCTGTCCGGCGTTCCTGCCGGTCCGGCCGTCGCATTCGGCAACACGGCCCGTGTGAACACCCGAGACATCCCGTCATGACGAGGAATACCATGCTGTCTTCTCTCATCCACAACCCTCCGCCCTGGCCGGGAGGGGCGCGCTGTGCCGTCTGTTTCTCATTCGATCTCGATGCCGAAAGCCTGCTCCATCTCTACCATCGCGAAGCGGCCCCGTCGCGACTGGCAACCTCGTCGGCGCTTCGCTACGGGCCTTTCGTTGCGGTCCCGCGGCTGATCGACATCTTCCGCCACTACGGCCTCAAGCAGACCTTCTTCGTTCCCGGCTGGTGCCTTGAGGCCTATCCCAAGGCGATCGAGGCCCTGGTGGATGCCGGACATGAGATCGGCCATCACGGCTGGCTGCATGAACGTCCGAACACGCTTTCCCCCAGCGACGAGGCGCGCGTCCTGGACCGGGCGTTGCAGGCCTTCGACACTGTGGTCGGCTCCCGACCGACGGGATATCGCGCCCCTGCCTACGCCTTGTCAGAGTACACCCCTGATCTTCTGGTGGAACGTGGCTTCGCCTATGATGCCTCGCTGGTCGGGGACGATATCCCCTATCTCCTGCGGTCGAAGGCGGGGTCGCTGGTCGAGCTTCCTTCGGATTTCGCTTTGGATGACTGGGTGCAATACGTCAACATGAAGGAATTCGGCTACATGATGCCGATCCAGTCCCCCGAACGGGCCATGGAAGTGTTCCGCGCCGAGTTCGATGCCGCCTGGGAACATGGGGGGATGTGGGTTTCGGTCTGGCATCCGTTCGTCTCCGGACGACTGGCCAGGGCAGCCGCAATCGCCAGGCTGATCGACTACATGATGGACAAGGGCGACGTGTGGTTTGCGCCGATGACCGAGATTGCTGCGCATGTCCAGGCGCTGGTCAGCAGCGGTACCTGGAGTCCGCGCATCGACGACCTGCCGTTCTGGCCGGATGCCGTCGATCATCTGGTCAGCCCCAGTCGCGCGTGACGCCATCCGATCCAGCGGACCGGCCGCAGGCCCTGCCCGACCGGCCCCAGGCGGTCAGGCCATCAGCGAATGGGTGTCAAGCAGCGGTTGCGGGTGCCCTCGGTTGCCATCTCCGTCCTTGCGGACATGCACGCAACCAAGGCCGCAGATGTGGGGCACTGCGTGCGGCCGGGCGCCATGGCACAATTGATGAGCAGCTACGACAAACTTGCATCCAAATGTCGTGTCGCCACCATCATTGGAGTTGACAACAAGAACGGCCAAGCGAAGATGTCCCTGTCGCTTGGTGCCGTAGCAGGTAAAGACCGAAAGTGGCGCAATCCTCGATGACCTCCATCCGCACAGGATGGGCCATTGATGCTGTTGCCAGCCCGCATACTGCCGTCCCAGCGCCACACGAGCCAATATCCAGCCGCCGGAAGAACCGGTTCCTGGCAGCAAAGCAGGGGATTCCAGATGAAGTTCGCCGTTTCCACATTTGCCTCGGCCGCGGTCTATCTCGCGGCCACCTCGCTTGGCGCCCAGACATTGCCTGACCGCATCGCCGAGGCGGGCGTTGTGCGTATCGCGCTCGAGATCCCATATGTCCCGATGGAATATCTGGACCCCGAGACCGGCGAGTTGACGGGTTTCGACATCGAACTCGGCGCCGCAATGGCCGAGGTCCTCGGCGTCGAGATCGAATACGAGATCGGGGCCTTCGAAGCGCTCACCACCAATCTGCAAAGTGGGCGGGCCGACATGATCATGAGCGGCTTTTACGACCGCCCGGCGCGTCGCGAATACTTCGACTTTGTGCATTACATGCGGGCGGGCGGCCAGTTCTTCGCTCTGGAAAGCCGCGAAGACCTGCAGTCGCTGGAGGATCTCTGCGGCCTGACGGTTTCCACCATCCGCGCAACCAGCTATCCCGAGACGATCAACGAGGTGTCGGACGAGGTCTGCGTTTCGGCCGGGCTCGAGCCGATCAGGGTGATGGAAGACACCGACGCGTCCCAGCTGCTGATAA